>JAGLUN010000025.1 GCA_023134705.1 Candidatus Omnitrophota bacterium
GTTACTTAAGGTTACTTAAGGTTGCGTAAGGTTGCGTAAAGTTACGTCAAGTAAACCCCGTTAGAGAACTACGTTCTCTAACGGTCTGCGCTAACAGTGGCTTTTTCTCCGAAGGCGAATCCGCCTCTGGCGGAAAACCACCGTTAGCTTCAAGCGGTAATGACCGCCGATTAGACCCTTCCTTAATTAGGTATAGGAAGGTCTATCCCTGTGGGATTAAAATCGGCGGCTTTCTCTAACGGGGTAAACTCCACTCTATACATTTCTGATCTATTCTTCGTCCCTCGTCTTTCGTTTCACTTTGCCCTGGGATGAAACCGGGAGTGAATCTCTTTAAATCTCAATTTATCTATATGAGTATAAATCTGTGTAGTAATAATGCTGGCATGCCCCAACATTTCCTGCACGCTTCTCAAATCAGCTCCCCGCTCCAATATATGCGTAGCGAATGAATGTCGTAAAGTATGAGGGCTGACTGTCTTTTTTACACCTGTTTTTTTCACCATACTTTTAATCATCTTCCAAATAGTTTGACGGCTAAGGGACTTTCCTCCTTGAGCGACAAAAATACGCTCCGACTGTTTCTCTTTTAATAATTTTGTTCTGGCATCATCCAGATATTTATCAATGAATTTTAGCGCTACCTTTCCTAAAGGCACAATCCTTTCCTTAGAGGATTTACCTTTACAACGTAAAAAGCCTATATCCTTATTTATATCATTCATCTTTAAAGAAATAACCTCTGATACTCTTAATCCTGTGGCGTACATAAGTTCTAAAATCGCTTTATCTCTCATCCCCTGTGTTTTTTTTAGATTAGGGCTCTTCAGAATTTCTTCTACTTCATCTAAACTTAAAACCTGGGGAATTTTCTTCTCTAATTTAGGAGCTTCTATTAATTCAGCAGGATCGGAATCAATAATCTTTTCACGTAAAAGGAAATGATGGAAGTTCTTCACGGAAGAAAGAATACGGGCAATACTGACGACAGAAAGTTTTCCTCTTAAAAAAAACAAAAAATCACGGATATTATCTTTCCTTACCTTTTTAAAATTATTTATGTTATTGCTAATTAAGAACTTGGTATACTTATTAAGGTCCTGATGATAAGAATTTATGGAGTTAAGCGAAAGGCCTTTCTCTATCCGCAAATAATCCAGAAAATTCTCTATATACAATTGCATTACTAAAAAAATGGGTTATTATCAATTTCTCTCTTTAGATTCGTTGCTTCCCCGTGCCCGGGAAAAATCAAGGTGTTTTCACCAAGAGGGAAAATTTTCTCTTTTATTGACGCCAAAAGCAATTCCCCTGAACCATAGGGAAAATCCGTCCTCCCCACGGAACCCGAGAATAAAGTATCCCCGGCAAAAAGGAAAGAGTCCAACTTTAAAGAAATAGATCCCGGCGTATGCCCGGGAGTATGTAAAACTTCAAGGATGTATGAGTCCAAAAATAGTCTATTATTCTCTTCTATCAGCCGGGGCTCTTTATCTATTGTAAATGAAGAAAAAAGGCAGGATAGATTCAAGAAGGGATCCTTTAAAAACTCTTTATCCTGAGGATGGATATAAAAAGGGCAATCTATATCTTCTAAGCCGGCGATATGATCGGCATGGCCATGAGTAAGAACCAAATAAAGGAGATTATAATTCTCTTCCTCCAGGAACCGTTTCACCTCAGCCAATCCTTGAGGGGCATCAACAAGAAAACAATTCTTAGTCTGCTTATTAATGACCAAATAGGCATTGGTCAATAAATCTCCCAAAGGAAAAGTTTTGATTTCTAATCCATCCATAAAGAAGCGTTACTCCAGCGCAATTTTCTCTGGAATTCTCTTTTTATAAAATCGACTTTAGTTCTCAAACTATCTTTTTTCTGTTCATTCAGGTAAGAAGAATTTACTTCCTTTTTCACTTTCAAAAACTCTTCATATAAAGATGAAACTTCCTCTCTGCCTTCTTCATTAAAAAAATAAATCATTTGTTCAAAATTGACTATAGCCTCACTTATGACTTGCTTCTGTTTCTTACGGTTACCGCTGGGATCCAAAGCCTGAATAAGCTCATCCAGCCATCCCTGGACAAATAAATAATAATCCAGATAATCTTCTTTGGATAAAGTTTCCGAATAATCTTTAAAATCTACGTATACCGAAGATATTTTTTTAGGCTTTTCCTTCCGTATGAATTTATTTCTCAATGGATGACATCCGGTAAGAAACACAATGTTAACCAAAAGGAATACAAACAATATTTTTTTCATCTAAAAGCACCTCCTTGGCTTCCGGGTATTGTCAAAAATTCAGACCACAGAGGTTGTTTAAAATGAAAGGGGTATAAAAAAATGTTTTCCCTCCCCCTCTGTGTTCATCGGTGGTTATATATTACTCTTTTTTTTAACCACAGATTAAC
>JAGLUN010000026.1 GCA_023134705.1 Candidatus Omnitrophota bacterium
AACACAGGTACAAGTACACACAGCTATCTGAAATCCTGAAAATCTACGTTCACCCCGTTAGATAGATTAAAACATAGTTATTATCTAACAGGGTTCACCCGCATCATATTATTATTATTATTTCTATAAGCAATCTTAATTATTTTATTTTCGTCAGAACAGTATGTTTCCCGCCTAGGCGGATTCGCCTCAGGAGGAAATTTAACATTTATAATTTTAGACTTAAACTCTTTCAACACTCTGCCCAAAGCTCACCGCGGATCAGCATTTCATCTGTGTTCATCTGTGGTTTTATATCTCTCTTTTTTTAACCAACATAATCCGCCTAATAAGGAAATTCTTTTTGAGTGCACAGAGAATTTTTCTTTTTATTTATTTCCTCTGTGACCCCTGTGGTTCTTTCCATATTACTTTTGACACTACCGGCCTCCGGTAATCCGCGATTTAAAATTTTAAGACGCGAATCTCCCGGAATATCATCCTTCTTATTTTGAAGCGATAAGCTTCTCAAATTTCTCTTCACTGAGTAAAATTATTCCTAATTTTTTTGCTTTCTCGTATTTAGAACCGGGATTCGCGCCTACCACCAAAAAATTCGTATTCTTACTTACCGACAAAGTCCTCTTTCCTCCTGCTTCTTCTACTATTTTTTGCGCCTGGAGCCGGGTAAAACCGCTTAATTCTCCTGTGAAAACAAAGGTTTTCCCTTCCAAAACATTTCTTTTTATCTTCTTTTCCTCTTTCAAAAGTAACCCTGATTCTTTAAATTTTCCAACCATTTTTTTTATCTTCAGCTGAGAAAAGAATTTAACCACACTTTTAGCTACTACAGGGCCGATTTCAGAAATCTTTTCCAAATCAATTTGTTTCAGCGTAAAAAACCTGTCAATATTTCCGAATTCTCCTGCCAGGATTGCGGCCACCTTTGCTCCCACATGCCTTACGCCTAAACCATAGAGGAATCTCTCCAAACCTTGATTTTTGCTCTTTTGAATGGCTTCATAAAGATTCTGAGCCCTTTTTTCAGCGAAAAGAGGTAAATCAAGGAAATCGTCCTTTTTAAACTTATAAATTTTTCCAAGGCTTCTAATCTTTCCTCTATTAACTATCTCTTCTACTACACTCTTTCCCATCCCTTCAATATCCATAGCGCCTCTGGAAGCAAAATGAAGTAAAGTCTGTTTAAACCGCGCGGGGCAATCGGGATTAATACAATACCAGTAAATTTCTTCCTCTTTTTCTTTGGCAACAACCCCTTTACAAACAGGGCATTCTTTCGGGATTTTAATCCTTTTATTTTGCCCCTTTCTCTTAGAAGTAATAACTTTAATTATCTTGGGAATAACTTCACCGGCTCTTTCCACTAACACGGTATCCCCTATCCTTATATCCAGCCTTTTTATCTCATCAAAATTATGCAGAGTAGATCTTGCTATGGTTACTCCGCCGCATTCTACCGGTCTTAGCACAGCCACCGGAGTGATAATACCGGTTCTTCCCACTCTGAAAAGAATATTTTCAACTACGCTGGTAGCCTGATGCGCTGGAAATTTATAAGCTACTGCCCAACGCGGAGACTTTAAAGTAACCCCAAACTTTTCCTGCAGAGACAAAGAATTAACTTTAACTGCCACTCCATCAACATCATATCCTAAACTTTCCCGTTTCTTTTGCAAATTAAGGCAATAATCTATAACTTCCTCCAAATTCTTACAGCATTTATTATAGGGGTTAACCCGTAATCCCCAAACCTTTATTTTTTCTAAAAACCGGCATTGGGTTTCAAAGCGGTAATTTTGAGCCCGGCCAAAAGAATGAATAAAACATTTTAAATTTCGCCGGCCGGTTACTTTAGAATCCAGCAATTTAAGAGAACCGCCGGCAGCATTTCTGGGATTAGCAAAAATGGAAACTCCCTCTTTTAATCTTTGCCTGTTTATACTTTCAAAATTACTTCTGTCTAAATATATCTCTCCCCTTACTTCAATAAGTTTAGGGATATCTTTACCTATAAGCTTTAAAGGAACCGTCTTTATAGTCCTTATGTTAGAAGTAATGTCCTCTCCTACCCGGCCGTCGCCTCTTGTCGCTCCTAAGATGAAAACACCTTTTTCATAAGTCAAAGAGCAACTTACACCATCAATCTTCGGCTCAGCGATATAATCTAAATCTATATCCCGCTTCAATAATCTCTTCAGCTTCCCTTCCCACTGCTTTAACTCTTCTATAGAGTAGGTATTATCTAAAGATAACATTTTCACACTATGATTTACTACAGAAAACCCCTTAATACCCCCTCCGGAAACTCTTTGAGTAGGCGAATCCGCGCGAATAAATTGAGGATATTCCTTTTCCGTTTTTTCCAGGCGCCGCATTAAATCATCATACTCTTTATCAGAAATCTCCGGGTCAGCCAGGACGTAATAACGCCAATCATGCCGGCGAATTTCTTTTCTTAATTTTTCGATATTGTTATGTATTTTTTCTAAGTTTTCCATAATATTATCGTAGATCTTTTTATCTTCCCGGGATAATCCGGCTACAGCCGCTTTTTTGGCTCTTTGAACCTAAAAACAGCCGTATCTTATCAAAATCCCCGGTATAATCTCATAGCAAGAGATTCAGGCAAGCCTGCTTTTATAATTTTCGCGGCAGTTTTTTCTATATTATACTCTAATCTTTTAAAAGTTACCAATGCGTTCTTATCATCATACACACAGAAACAAAGACGATTATCCCTATCCCGAGGCTGCCCAATACTTCCCACATTTATTATATACCTACTTCCCTCCTCTATTTTTAAACAATCAGCTGTTGAAAGAGAAAAATTACCGTCTTTTAAAATATATATTTCCTTAGAATGAGTATGCCCGATGAAACAAATTCTTTCTTTAAAAAGGGGGAAATTATCCCGGGCATGCTCGATATAAAGTATATAATGAAATTCCTGAGGCTCAAATAAACTACCATGGACACAAATAAACCCGTATTTTTCACGAATCAAAGGTAAAGTCTCCAGGAAAGAGATGCTTTCTTCGGTCAAAATATCTTTTGTCCAAAGAATCGCTTTAGCCGCTACCGGGTTAAAATAAGTCAAAGGGAATTTATTAATTACCGCGCAGTCATGGTTACCGGCTATACCCTTTAAATCTTTTAACTCCCTTAAAACCCCGACAACCTCATTAGGATTAGCCCCATAACCTACAGCATCACCTAAAAAAATAAATTCGTCTATATCCTCCTCTTCAAGATTACCAAGAGCAATTTTTAAAGCTTCTAAATTCCCGTGAATATCGGAAAATATGGCATATTTCATTCAGGACGGAAACGTATCTGAAAATCTTTTAGAACTGAGCAAACGGTATCTTCGGAAACATCCATATTCTTAATATAGCTGCTAAATTCACTCCGGAGGTCTTTTAAGAAATCATCTAACCTCTCTTTTCCCGCTTGGGCAAAGAGCTCCACTCTCCCGTCGGGAAGATTCATAATCCATCCTTTAATATCATGTTTAACAGCTAAAGAACGGGCTGTGTATCTAAATCCTACCCCTTGCACTAAACCCGCGAAGTAAATATGTACACCTTTCTTCATTACTGTCTCTTAAGAACTCTTGAGGTATCGTCAAAAACTCAGACCACACTTTTTAAAATCGATAATATTTTTTGCTCTTTTTCTGTGTTCACCCCGTTAGATGGTTCAATTGTATTATCTAACAGGGTGAATCTGTAGTTTGATATCCCTCTTTTTTTAACCAGCATAATCCGCCTAATCATGTTTTATTCCTTTTTGAGTACACAGAGAATTTTTCTTTTTATTTATTCCCTCTCTGCCCCCTGTGGTTTGTTTCATATTTCTTTCATATTAGCTTTGACACTACTATTCTTGAGTACCATAAGGATAGGGTCATCCGAACTTTTCCCCTATTTTCGGTCTGTATCCACAAATAAAAGCGGTCGCGCTCATTTCTTTTTTCCCCTGAGGTTTCAGGCTTTTTATCTTTAAAACATGCCTGCCCGCGGCCACAGATATCGCTTCTTTATCCAGGCGAACTATCACCGAAGGCGCGCCTTCTACCTCTTCATCGGCTACCTCCGCTTCAAGAATTTTAACCATCTTCCCTTTGTAAAAAGTATACGCTCCCGGCCATAATTTTACCGCCCTTATTAAATCTCTTATTTCTTTAGCTGACCTAGTCCAGTCTATCCTGCCCTGCTCTTTCTCTAATTTAGACGCGTAAGAAAAAGAAGCATTATCCTGAAAGATTAAACGGAGATTCCCTTTCTTTATATTCTCGATTGCCGTAAGGGTACATTCTGAGCTTAAAGTTACTAATTTAGCAGTTAAAGAAAAAAAATCATCGTTTTCTTCGATAGGGATACTTTTCCAAAAAAGCATAGGACCAGCATCAACTTCTTCAGTTATTTTAAATATAGTCACTCCGGTCTCTTTTTCTCCATTAAGTAATACATATTGAATAGGAGCCGCTCCTCTATACTTCGGGAGTAAGGAAGGATGCACGGCAAGCGGCATTATTTTCGGAATCGATAACAAACTCTGAGGAATCATTTTGCCGTAACTTACCACCAGAAATAAATCAGGAGATAACGCGCTTAAATGGTTAAAACACTCTTTTGATTTTAAATTACTAAAATCTATAATGTCCAGGGATGATTTTAGAGCAAATTCTTTTACAGGATTGGGCAAAACTTTTAATCCCCGGCCTTTAGGTTTATCCGGGGTTGTGACTATAAATACAGGCTTTAGCCCTTCTTTTAAAATTCCCTCCAGTAAATCCTTAGAGAATTGAGAACTGCCAAAATATATTATCCGCATCTTTTACTCCGCTAATTCGGGATAAGTCTCTTCTCTATTATCTCTTCACTTTAAAACAATTGCCATCTTAACCGAACCCCTCCGAAAAGGTTCCACCTTGGTTTTTAGCTCATTCCTTAAAATCGATCTGTTTTCCGCCTTTACAATAAGCGAATAATGAAACTTTCCCCGCAATTTAAAAGGGATTTCTTCAACCGGGCCGAAAACATTTAAAGAATCATTTCGAGATAATATATTATATAACTGATGCACTTTTTTCAAAAGTCTATTTTTATCGTTATCTCTTAAAGTTATCTTCGCCAAATGTATATAAGGAGGAAGACTTGCCTCTTTTCTTAAATATACCTCTTTTTCATAAATCTCTCTCCATGGACTGTTTATTTTTTCCCAGAGATAATGGCCCGGGTTTAATGTAAACACACAGACTTTTTCTTTTACCAAAAACGACAGCCGTTTTAAATATATATATAACCTTAAACTTGCTTCAAAATCTATGCGGGAAAGGAAATAATCACTATCTAAAACGAATCCCACATCAACTCCAGTTCTTTTAAGTAAAGCCGGAGAATCCAGGACAGCATAAGTACTCAGGAGTATCCTGCTATCCGGAGCCGCCTCTTCAATAGTATTTATCTTTACGTGAGAAAAATGCCGGCTTAACTGCCGTTCCAGTTTCTCTATACCCATACCAAAATTAGTTATATAACCTGAATTACAAATTTTGCATAAAGACCCCACGCTTTCCTTATAATTACACCACATACAAACAGCCTTTTCTTCTTTTAAAGACAACTTCAGCGAACTAAGGCATCTAGGACACCTATACACATAACCACAGCTTGAACATCGTATAATGGAACAAAAACCCCGTCTATTATAAAAAATTATCATCTTCTTATCCTCTTCTAAATTCTTTCGTATAAGTTCCTCAATAAGAGGATTAAGCCCGGATGCCTGTTTCCTGTAAACAATGGTTTTCGCTCTAACTATCTCTATAGGTTTGTTTTTCCTTTCCTTTTGCCGTAGTTTTAATTTTTCTTCAGTCATAAGCTTAAACACATCTAAGGTAGGATAATCCGTGCTTAAAATAAGATCTATACTTTTATGTTTATAAAGAAGATAGGCGATATCAAAAAGAACATAATAAGGCTTCTCGGGATGAAAATAGTAAGGACTTGCTTCCTCTTCTATAACTACGAGCGATAAATCAAGGGGGTAATAGAACAATGCCCCTCTCATTCCCAGAATAAGCTTTTTACCCTGTTTCGCTTTTATCCAATTAGTAAGGAACTCTTTACTTTTCTGATAACTATGGAAAACGACCAAATCCGCGGAAAATTCTTTTGTTAATGAATCTTTTATAAAGTCAAGATAAGAGATACTAGGTAAACATATAATTACCGATCCCTTCTTTAAATTATCCTTTAGTTTTTCTTTATAAACTTTGATGCGCTCTGAAATATTTCCAGCCATAATGAGAAATATCTCATTCTTATCTTTGGGCTTTGCAAAAGGCAATGCACCAGGGATATCCTCTACATTCTTTTTTCGTCTCCTTAAAACCTCAGGAATCATCATAAAGACAAATTCACCGTAAGCGGAAGGATATTTCTCTCTTAATTTTTTGGCAAAATTTATATGTTCCTTACTTAGAGTAGGCTTTTTATCCAAAACTTCTAAAACGGATTTTAATTCTTTAAATTTAGACGTCTTACCGATTTTCGTAATTAATCCTATTCTTCTACTACGGTTGAACTCAACCCACACCCTGAAACCTTCTCCTGCGTCCATAGATTCAGGTATAAAATAGTCGAATTCTTTATCGACATTTAAATTAAATACTACTTTAGCGATTTTTCCTTTCATTTGAACTTAATGCTGAGGCTCCGGGATATTTTCGATATAGTCCTTTAAGATTGGCCGGGCATCCGGGATACAAAGGAAAAATTTGTTTTTGATGCGCTCCGGATTATTTTTTATATAATATATCTTTTCCATTAACTGCTGAGGGGTCTTCACATAGAAACCTAAGTTATTCTTTATGACAAAACCCATATTAGATTTTTCCTGACCCCAGATATAATGAGTGAAAATCAGGGGTTTCTTCAAACTCATTGCCTCAAACACGGTTATTCCTCCCGGCTTACTAACTACGCATAAAGCTAAACTCATAAGCTCCCATATATTTTCATAAAATGGGAAGCTTTTTAAACCAGGGATATTCAATCTTTTAAAGTAATCTCCTAACTTTTTATTTTTTCCGTAGATTACAAGAATATTGAAATCATCTTTTAAAGACTCGATTACGCTCCGGAGAAAAGGGATATTACCGGTATCACTTGAAAAAAATAAAATAGATTCCTTATCATCCAAAGAAAGCTTTTTCCGTAAGAAGGAAGTATCCTGCGGTTTAAAAAAACCTCCCCTTAAAGGAATGCCGCTTACAATTATCTTATTTTGATTTACGCCTTTACTTTCAAGTTCCTGTCTGGTTAGTTCTGTTGCCACAAAATACATATCCACACTCTTATCTATCCATACGGGATGAACGCCTATATCCGTAATAAAAGTTATATTCTTTAGTTTTGTCCTTCCTTTATGGAAGCTCACCAGGGAAGGAATAAAAAAATGCGTGGAAATTATTATTTCCGGCCTTAAAGACGATAAAAAAGTCAAAAAATCCCTGAAAAATATAAGGTTTGACAAAAACATCAGGGTCTTGATAACCGGCAATTTACTCAATTCAAACAAAAAAGCCCAGATTAAACTTAAATTCCCGGTGATAAAAAGATACCCTTTCTGGTAAAGTTGTTTAATAAATACGGGAGTGAAATCCAAGATATCTATGGCAGGACAGTTTAAAAATTCACTTAAAGCCTGCGCCGCCTTTTTATGCCCCGCTCCGCAACCGGCATACACAACTATCATTTTCTTACTCATAATGGGAACACAAATAGTGGGATGCTACAAGCAGGTTATCGAAAATATAATCAGGTTTAACTGTCCATTTGTCTTTTGAAGAAATCTTTTCTCTTCCGGAAAGAAGAAGAACCGACTGTATCCCAAAACTTTTGGCAGCTTCCATATCTGCCATGGAATCGCCGGCAAAAAAAGATATGGAGGGTTTTATATTATAATCTTTCAGTGCTTTCTCAAGAAGACCGGTTTTAGGTTTACGGCAAGGGCAATCGGCCTCTTTGAAATGGGTACAATAATAAACTCCATCTATTTTCGCGTTTCTCTTTTTTAAGGCGCTCAACATATTCTTTGTAATTAAATCTAATTCTTTCCGGGAATAAATACCCTTTGCCACTCCCGCCTGATTAGAAATAACAAAAATCTTAAAACCTTTCTCATTAAGCTTAGCTACAGCCTCAATGCTTCCGGGAATGAATTCAAATTCTTTCCAACTGGTAATATACCGCGTATCTCCCGGGTATTTATTTATTACTCCATCCCTATCTAAAAACAGCACTTTCATGTTTTTGACTTTTGTCCACGGGAAAATATATAAAAAACATTTTTTGCTCTTTTTCTGTGTTCACCCCGTTAGATGGTTAAATTGTATTATCTAACAGGGTTCATCTGTGGTTTTATATCCCTCTTTTTTTTAACCCACATAGTCCGCCTAATTATCTTTTATTCCTTTTCCTGCCTTCCCGGCCTCCTTATTTATTTTCTCCTTTTTCGTATTTCTCGGCGCACTTATTCTATTTTTGACAGCATCTACTTTCCTATACCGGGATAAACTGAATTTTTATTTTAACCTAAAAAATAGGATTGGGAAAGTGAATTATGCGTAATTCATTCTCTTACTTTATACACAGGAATTAGCATCTGCAGCGCGAAAATTCCGGGTTAATCTATAAATAGATTCCTTAGAAACAATCTTAAAACTTCCTTCTTCCAAATTACCTAACCTTAAATCGCCGATTCTAACTCTCTTTAACTCTAAAACAAAAAATCCCAGGCCGGCAAATAAACGGCGAAGATGCCTTTTTTTCCCTTCCCGGATAACAACCTTCAGGCTGGTTCTATCGTCACCTTTTGTTTCTATGCTAATTGACTTTACCTTTAATATCTCTCCGCCGCTATTTACCCCTTTTTTCAGCTTTATCAACAGTGACTTATTGAAATCCCCCTTAACCCAAGCAATATATTCTTTTTCTACTTCAAACTTAGGATGAGTTAACTCATAGCATAAACTCCCGTCATTGGTAAGAATAAGAAGCCCTTTTGAATTCTTATCCAGTCTGCCTACAGGATATAATCTTCCTAAATTCTTAGGAATGAAATCGCTGACTTTTTTATGGGCGAACCGGTCTTTAAGGGTTGTTGTTACGCCTTCCGGCTTATTGAAAATAAGATAAACGCATTTTTCTAATCTTAAAACGCGGCTGTCTATTGTTACCTTATCTTTTTCTTTTACCTCAAAATACGGTTCAAAGATAACTCTTTTATTTACTCTTACTTTCCCCTCTTTTATAAACAAATCCGCCTTACGTCTTGAAGAAAAACCGCTTTTTGCTATAAATTGATTAAGCCGCATTGGATTATCATTTGATAATAACGAAAATCGAAAATAGAGGATAGAAAATAGAAGAGAGAGATTAGATGCTTGATCCTCGATCCTCGATGCTCGATACTCGTAAAGATATAAAAAAGAGTAGATGGTAGTTTGACCCGTCCTGGAATAAGTTGACAGAAAGGAGTCGATTCTCGATTTTCTATTTTCTATTCTCTATTCTCTATTCTCTATCCTCCATTCTTCATACCTGTCCCTACTTGCTTATTTGAGCATAGACTTTATCTCCAATTACCTTGTTTACCTTTACTTTTACTATCTTTCCCAAAGGAACGTTTTCCTCTAAAAACACTTTAATATAATTTTCAGTGTAACCACAAGTCAAGCCATTTTTATTTTCCTCCGTAACCATGTAAAGAAAATTTCCTAAAAAATTGTTCTTGTACTCGACCGAAAACTTTTCGGCCAACCGCTTTAAAACATCATATCTCTTTGAGACACAACTTTCATTCGTTATTTTTGCCCCTTCAAAAATAGTATTCTCCCGGGGAGAGAACCTAAAAATATGCGTACGCATAGGTTTTATATCCTGAAGAAACTTTACCGTATTATTAAAGTCTTCCTCAGTTTCGTAAGGGAAGCCCGTCATAATATCACAACTTACGGCAATAGAGGGCTTAATTTTTCTTGCTTTGGCTACAATCATCCGGTAAAAAGAAGTTGTCGCTTTTTTATTCATCAACTTCAGGATTCTATCATTTCCACTTTGAAAAGGTAAATGAAGATGCGGGCATAATTTCTCATTTTTAAATAATCCCAGGAAATCATCATCAATATTACCTGATTCAAGAGAACTAAGACGAACTCTTCCTACTGTCTTAATATTCAAAATATCCTTAATAAGAGAGGTTAAATCCTCACCCGGAGCTAAATCCTTCCCATAAAAAGTGAGATTTATCCCGCAGAGAACAATCTCCTTATGGCGGGAAGACAATCTTTTTATCTCATCCAAAATATCAGTTTTAGGGCGGCTGCGCGGTTTTCCCCTTAAATAAGGAATTTTACAGAAAGTACAAAAATTGTCACACCCATCCTGAATTTTCACAAAGGCACGATGGTTAAAGAACTTACTTATCTTTAAAGACCAGATGTCTTTATTCCTGTCTTCTCCCTTATTTAAAACAATTTCTAAAAGATTCTGTTTTCTCTCCTGGCCAACTATATAATCTACCCCTAAACTTTCTAACCTTTTCTCATTGGATTTAACCATACATCCTAAAGCAACAGTTCTCGCTTCAGGATTCTCTTTTTTCGCCCTTAAAATCGCCTGTTTAGATTTCGCGTCGGCACGCCGGGTTACCGTACAGGTATTTACAACATAAAGATCAGCTTGTTGAGAAGTAATCTCAAACCCCTTAGCCGCGAACTCCTCGGAAAGCGCCTGGCTCTCGTATTGATTAACCTTACATCCTAAGGTAATAAACTTGACCTTCATCTCACCGGATTATACAAATTATTTAACCGCAGATTCAACAGATTAACGCTGATTGTTTTTTAACCACAAAGCACACAAAGACCTCAAAGAAAATTAAAATATAGTTTTAATTTAGAATTATTAGTATCTTTATCTTTTCTTTATCCATTTCCTGTATTCCTGGCCTCCTTATAAATTCTATAAGGAACCCAGGATAATTATTGGAATCACCCTGTCAATCACTCTTTATTTTTAACAGGATTAACCGGATTAACAAGATAAATTTTTATATTTAACCACAGAGAACCTAATTTATTTTTAACCGCTGATTGAGCTGATTAAGGCGGATTTTTTCTAACCGCATCTCTTTTTTTGGGAGGATTAACAAAATGAACCGGATTTTATCTCTATATTTATGTAACTTACTGTTATACAAAGGAAAGGCACAAATTCAGTTGCAAATTATCCATTTCAGAAACTATAGAAAAATGGGGAATCCAGGATTAGAAATGTTGACATTTAGAAAAAAGGCAGGTGGTAAATCTTTACTCTTCAGTCTCAGGGCAGCAGTAATACAGTTTATAGGTAGCTTCTAAAGGAGGGGTAGGGGTATATCCTTCGTAGAGACAACGAGTATGCATGGTCTTTTTATCCATGTTAGAAGGGCACCAATCCATGCTTTCTGTCTTTTCAAATCCTACGTCCCCCCAACATCTTATGCAGGCAGCCTTTGCCGTAATACCAGGTTCCATATACCAGACGGGACTAGTCGTCTCCCAACCTTCACACCCCTTGCTATCTGTGCATTTAAAATAGCTAGGCCCCCCTGAAATCCTGAGGTATACAGACTTAAAACCCTCTATCGTGGTAGGATAATCGCTCACTTCTTTTACCTCTTTTTCCTCCCAAGGGATATTTGTAATCGGATCCACAGGACAACCGGTAGCGGACCTAAACCAGGCGCAGCTACTTCCTTCTCCTTCTCCTAGAGGGTTCCAACCACCACCCTCAGCGTAATACATAAATTTGTGCTTTACAGAATCGTAGTATAAATCTCCTTCTTCTCCCGCGGTCGGCTCGGCTAAAGATTCAAATCTTATTACTCCAGCTTCAGGAGGACTCTCCACATCCCCAATAACTAATGTCTCTGATTTCATATGTTTATAAACTCCGTAAGGAGAAGGATAATAGGTGGTAATGGTTATTTTCTCACCTTCCCCGGCAAAGCAAAAAAAAGCAGCAGCAAGAAGCAAAAATAAAGGGGTAACTTTAAGAATCTTTTTAAACATTACATCTTTAGTATACAATTAATTAGAATTATTGTCAAGAACCAGCGAAAAAAACCGTGGCTTCCTCTATCGGGCTGGAGTTGTCAGCTTTCATAGAACCACGTAAAATGAAACACGAATTTTACTAATTACACTAATTTCATATACCTTATTTCTTTTTTGTTTGTCCGTTTCCTGTCTTCCCTGGCCTCCTTATAAATTCTATAAGGAAAGGCACAAATTCAGTTGCGAATTATCCATTTCAGAGACTATAGAAAAATGGGGAAATTCCAGGATTAGAAATATTGACATTTGCGAAAAAGGCGGATGGTAAATCTTTACTCTCCAGGAGGGCAGCAGTAATAGAGTTTATAGGTGTTCATTATAGGAGGGGTAGGGGTATATCCTTCGTAAAGACAACGGGCATAGGAAGGCCCCGGACACTTTGTCACCCATTCTATGCCTACAAATCCGAAATCCCCAAAACACCTCTTGCAGTACTCTGGTGGACCTTGACCGCCCAAACTTTTATACGGTAAGATATACGGCATTATACAGCTATCATCAGTTTTGCACGCGAAGTGCACACCAGTAGCTGAATATTTCGAGACCACAGCCTTGTAGCCCTCTGTCGTGGTAGGATAATCGCCTACTTCTTTTACCTCTTTTTCCTCCCAAGGGATATTTGTGATCGGATCCACAGGACAACCGGTAGCGGACCTAAACCAGGCGCAGCTACTTCCTTCTCCTTCTCCTTCTCCTAGAGGTTTCCAACTACCTTCAGCATAATACATAAATTTGCGCTCGAGAGAATCGTGATATAGATCTCCTTCTTCTCCCGTGAGCGGCTCGGCTAAAGATTCAAATCTTATTACGCCTCTTTCCGGAGAATCTTCGTCTATATCCCCCACAATCAATTTCCTTGTTTTCATCTCATTATAAACCCCATAAGGAGAGGGATAGTAGGTGGTAATGGTTATTTTCTCACCTTCCCCGGCAAAGCAGAAAAAGGCAATAACAAAAAATAAAGGGGTAATTTTAAGAATCTTTTTAGCTATCTCCATACCTTTAATATACAATTAATTAGAATCATTGTCAAGAACCAGTGAAAAAAAATTATCGCGCGTTTTAGCTCTTTTTATACTTTCCGATATTATAAAAATAGAATGGAAGAAATATGAAAAAAAATAAATAAGGAGGCCAGGAATACAGGAAAAAGATAAAGCATTCCGCCAAAGGACGGATTTCGCTGGATACTTAATAAAGTTCTCAACCGCCGAATCCGCCGATGGACAAAATATTTAAACCGCAAGATTTCACAGATTTACCCCGTTAGATAATATAATTGAACCATCTAACGGGGTGAACACAGAAAAAAAGACACAGACAAACGCGTTTCTTTAAAATTATGATTTAAAAACTATATTTATCATATCAATCTTGTGAGAATCTCGTGAAAATCTTGTGGTTAAAAATAA
>JAGLUN010000027.1 GCA_023134705.1 Candidatus Omnitrophota bacterium
GTTTTTCAAATGCATTTTTCCGGTTGATGAAAATGTTCGATACTCGTTCACCTAATGGATATTACCGAATTTTTCCCGCCAAAGGAATCGTTTTCTTCAAAAGAATTGAGAGGATCGGTTAACCAGAATTCATCAGCAAAGAATTTATAGTGGTATTTACCCTTTTTTAAGGGGATACTTATTGTCCAGGTTTCGGTATCAATTTTTTTCATTTTGTATTTTTCATTTTTTTGCCATTGATTAAAATCTCCTACCACGTGCACTTCTTTGAACTTTTTATTTTTTAAGAAAAGCCGGGTCCATTTTATTTGTTGGGTAATATCGATAATTTTCTCAGCAAGTTTTGTGTAATCATAACTCCCCCGGGAGTATGGTTTGTGTTCAAAGATAGTTTTACCCAGGGATTGACTTTCTCTTAAATTAATGTTTGTGCGGATTATTATTGGCAGGAGCTTGTTTTTAAGCATACTTCTTGCTCTTTCCAAAAACTCTAATGAATAGCGAAAACGCCGGTCATATTGAGTCAGGAGATAAAAGAAAGAGAGAGTTGTAGGATGAGCTTCAGCCATCATTTCTATAATCTGGTTTAAAACGTTTATCCCCTGTAGGGATAAATCACAGGCAAGAAAAGGAGTCAGAATATAATTGCCGGCGAAAGTAGCGTTTAAAGACAACACTCCTAAGTTGGGAGGACAATCAATAATACAGTAATCATACAGGGAAGCAGCGGGGCCGAGGATTTTATACAGGATGTAGAGTTTGTCTTCGCGGCTGTTAAGTTTATGTTCAATGGCACTTAAACCCAAGCTTGAAGTAACGACAAAGAGATTTTCGGTTCTTGGGGTGATATAGCTATCTAAAGAAGGAGAGCCGGTATTTAAATAATCCTCGATAAGTTCGCATATTCCCTTGGAGTTATTCATTCCCAGGGAGAAAGTAGTGTGTGCCTGGGGGTCAAAATCTATAAGAAGAGTTTTGTAGCCTTCTCTGGCGAGAGCAGAGGACAGGTTTACCGCGGTAGTGGTTTTACCGCAGCCGCCTTTTTGGTTTAAAATAGAAATTATTTTCATAACACCTCCTTAATGAGACTTACGTTTTTTTAAGCCGAAGGCGTAGAAAAAAACGTGTAGTCGAATTATTCTTGACATTTTTAATCTCACAGGATTTATTCAAATCTTTAATTTCTACTTGACTTGTTGGATTCTTGAAACTATCCGGCGATACCTAGGCTAAACTCCATAGCATCAGCGGCAGGAGAAATATCTCCGGAGCATTAAATCATCACTTTATTTATCCCGTCTTTTTCTAATCCTCACGTCTTTTATTAACAACGATACAGGTTCATCGTTTGAATTATAGAATAAAAATCGTATCTGGTTTATCCGGGAAAAGTTTACTTGAAGTGCGGCATTATTCGTAAAGGCAAGTGATATTTCTGAAGGAGAAATGTCTTCTGTTTCGTTTTTGCCGCCAATCTCTATCGTAAGAGGATTTAAGGCATTAGAAAAATATTTTTCATCTTTTGTTATGACAGACATCCTTAAATTTTCTTTTTGGAGGTCAGTCTTTAGAAAATCAGCGGATAGAAAAAGACTGTTTTTATTTAAATCAATAGGATTTTTTGTGTTTAGAATAAACCCTTGTTTTTTTTGAGGAAGTAAAGAGAGATAAATCGTCCCTTGGGAAATCCGGATATTTCTATTTTTGTCTAAAATCTCTATAGAATCTAACAAATGACTGCTTAAAAGGCTTTTTTCCGCATTTTTAATTTTAGGGATTATAATGATTTTATATTTTAAAGAAAAAAAAGAAAGTAGGATTGCGAAAATAATTGCACTTGTATATAAAAATATTGGATGTTTCTTTTTTGGAGGATTATCTTTCTCTTCGGGCGGCTTTAAAAAAGTTTCCTCTAATCGTTTGATATCGGAAGAAGAAAGAGAAACCGGCATTTTTTTGTTAATTTCGTTAATAGGCATATACACATATTAACATTGAATTATGATAAAATCAAATGTATAATTAATTTGTTTTAACTGGGAAAATGCCTTTGCAGATGCGTTCCGAAGGATCCACCCCCCGGTGGAAAAGCTTCTAACATCCGGGAAGATAAAGAATTACAATAAAATCACTGCGCGATAATTTTTAGCGTTTTTTTTGTTACTATAATATAAGGGGAAGTATCCTCTTATGATTGCCTTATTTTTTTAATTATTATTTTTCTGCCGTTAGGCAGAAATTAACGGTAGTGGAAAGTATATCTTGTTCTATTTCTTTTTATGCTTTCCTATGCCGAAAGGTTCGATGTAATGCTAAAAGAAGCTTCATTTTATGAAAAGAAGGAGAATAATACCGTACACTGTTTTCTTTGCAGCCACCATTGCAATATAAAAGAGGGTTATTCCGGATTATGCGGGGTGCGTAAAAACGAAAAAGGTATTCTGTATACCTTAAATTACGGTGAATTGGTCGCTGAACATATCGACCCTATCGAGAAGAAACCTTTATTCCATTTTTTCCCGGGTTCTTCCGCTTATTCTCTGGCGGCTTCAGGATGCAATTTTAAGTGTAGCTTTTGCCAGAACTGGCAGATTTCCCAAAAAGAGGAAGCCGAAAAATTAGGAACAGGCAATCTTTATGTTACACCCCGGGACATAGTCAAGAAAGCTCAAGACGCTGGTTGCAAAAGTATTTCTTATACTTATACCGAACCCACGGTATATTTTGAGTTTGCCTACGACTCTGCTAAGTTAGCCAGGGAAAAGGGCCTTTTTAATAATTTTGTTACCAACGGATTTATGAGTAAGGATAGTTTAGAATCTATCGCTCCGTATTTAGACGCGGCAAATGTTGATTTGAAATCTTTCCGTGATTCTTTTTACCGGAAAACATGTAAAGCCGTTCTCAAACCTGTTTTAGAAAATATTCGCTTAATGAAAAAATTAGGGATATGGATAGAAGTTACTACTTTAATAATTCCTTCGCTTAATGATTCGAAAGAAGAGCTTTCTGATATAGCCTCTTTTATAGCTTCTGTAGGTGAAGAAATACCCTGGCATATTTCACGTTTTTACCCCGCTTATAAATTTAATTCTTATTCCGCTACTCCTTTGAAAACTTTGGAAGATACCTATCAAATCGGAAAATCTAAAGGGTTACGTTACGTATACATAGGTAATTTGTATACTGATTACGGAGAGAATACTTACTGCTATAGTTGCGGTGAGCTTTTGATTAAAAGAACCGGATTTTTTGTGGATAAGAACAACATTCTAAGCGGGAAGTGTAAGTTCTGCGGAGTAAAGATAGACGGGGTTGGAATGTAGGGGAGAGAGCTCAGTAATCAGTTTGAATATAGTGAAAATATATTGGAATGTACTTCGCGAAATTTATAGAAATAAGTAGAAATAAATTGAAATATATAGTCTGCCATAGTGGAAAATATAATAGAAATAAGTTGTGTAAATATATTGCGAAAAGACAGGAATAATTCTTATAAACTATAACCTATCTCCATAAATTTCAATGTATTTCTATTTATTTCAATATCAATATATATCGTATATTTCGCCCTTCGCGAATACTCAGGGGAAACTCAGCATATTTCTGACTTGTGTTTTCTGATGTCTGTATCAATTATGGATAAAGAAGCGAAAAAGTTTTTAAGAAAAAAATTAGCGGCGATGGCTTTAATAACTTCTCCTGTGATTATAGCTAAATTGCCCTTAAAATTCATTTATTTTACAGGTGAGATAATAGGAAAATTGTTTTATCTTTTGGTCGCCCGGTATAGAAAGCTTGCTTTGGAAAATCTTCGGATGGTTTATCCCCGGATGAATCCCGGACACAGGGAAAAGATCGCCAAAGAGTCTTTTATATTTATGGTTCAGTTTTTTTTAGAAACATTATACTTTATAGGAAATCCCCGGAGATTAGACAGTGTTAGAATTGAAGGCAGGGAATATATAGATGAAGTTATTAAGAATAACCAGGGGATTATAGGTTTAACCGCGCATCTGGGAAATTTCCCTTTAATGCTTTTAAAATTAGTTACTGAGGGATATGACGTAAACATTGTGATTCGTCCGATGAGAGATCCCGCGATAGGGAAACAAGTTCAGGATTTATGCGCTAAAGTGAGAGTAAAAACAATATTTTCTCATCCCAGGAGAAAGGCGGTAAGTAATATTATCAGGGCTTTGCGGAATAAAGAAATCGTAACAATTTTAATGGACCAGAATGTTGATACAGGCGGGGTCTGGGTGAATTTCTTTGGGAAATTAGCCGCGACTCCTGTAGGTCCTGTAGTTTTCGCTTTAAGAACAGGCGCGGTTATCCTTCCTGTATATATGGTGAGGGAAGGTATTGGTAAACATTGTATTAAGATTTCACCGCCGCAAAATTTAGAAAAGACAGATAACGAGAAAGAAACAATCCTTTTAAATGTTATAAAGTTTACTAAAATTATTGAGACTTGGATAAATCAATATCCTTCGCAGTGGGGGTGGATACAACGCCGTTGGAAATCAAGGCCTCCAAAAGAGGGAAAAGACATGGAATTCAGAGTGGAAAAATCAGGGTAGTAGTTGGCAGTTAAAGGATAAAGTAGATTGTAGTTAGTTGTTGATAACAAGAGCAGGGTTATCCGTAATTCTATTTTCTATTTTCGATTCTCAATCTTCTAAGAGGAGAGATCTGATAACACATTTTTAAACAAACTACCAACTACTAACAACAAACTACTCGTGGAGATTGTAGGTAACAGGTGGTTAAAGAACTAGAATATAATTCTGGAAAGTTATGAAGAAATGGGATGTAATCGTTGTTGGAGCAGGGCATGCCGGAATTGAAGCAAGCTGGGCAGCATCAAAGTTCGGCCTTTCGGTTTTATTTCTTACCCTGAGTTTGGATACAATCGGAAAACTTTCCTGTAATCCTGCTGTAGGCGGCGTATCCAAAGGTACTTTAGTGAAGGAAGTTGATAGCCTGGGCGGTTTGATTGCTAAAATTACTGACCGGTGTGCGGTGGGCTTTCGCCGTTTAAACAAAAGCAAGGGGAAAGCTGTCTGGGCAACCCGGGCCCAGGTGGATAGATTCTTATACCAAAAAACAGCCCGCTCTTTCTTGGAAGAAGCTAAAAATATAAGGATTTTAGAAGCAAAAGTTGATGAGATCTTAGTTAAAAACAAAAGAGTCGTTGGGGTAAGAACTGACTTTGAGGAAGTTTTTTACGGGAATACAGTAATAATATGCGCCGGGACTTTTTTGAAAAGTATAATCCATATCGGGATGAAAAGCTTCCCCGGAGGAAGGTTAGGCGAGCTTTCCAGTGACGAATTATTTAAGAACATAAGAAAATTAGGGTTTAAACTTAAACATTTTAAAACCGGAACCTGTGCCCGTTTGGATAAACGAACCATAGACTTTCCCGTGATGATCGAACAATCTCCGGATTATGATGTTGAACCCTTTTCTTTTACTAATAATACCGTTCCTGATCATCAGTTGAGCTGTTATATTACTCATACCAATAAAAAAACGCATAAAATTATTTTGAAGAATTTAAATCGCTCACCGCTTTATACCGGTAAAATTAAAGCTACCGGAGTCAGATACTGCCCTTCTTTAGAGGATAAAATAGTTAAGTTCTCTCAAAAAGACCGGCATCAGATTTTTATTGAGCCTGAAGGCTGGAATTCAGTGGAAATTTATCCTAACGGAATTTCTACTTCTTTACCTTTTAATGTCCAGGAGGAGTTTATACACAGCATTAAAGGCTTGGAGAATGCTGTTATTTTAAGGCCTGGTTACGGGATTGAACACGGATTGATTTCTCCTCTTCAACTTTATCCTACCCTGGAGACAAAATCGGTTCAGGGATTATTTTTTGCCGGCCAGGTAAACGGGACTACCGGATATGAAGAAGCCGCAGCCCAAGGGTTAATCGCAGGGGTAAATGCCGCTTTAAAAGTAAAGAAGAAAAAGGTCTTTATTTTAACCAGGAAGCAGGCTCTTATAGGAGTTTTAGTTGATGATTTAACTCTTAAGGGAGTAGATGAACCGTATAGAATGTTTACCTCCCGGGCAGAATTCCGCCTTAGCCTGAGGGAAAGCAATGCTGATATAAGATTAGCTTCTTTAGGGTACAAACTCGGATTGGTGAGTAAGGAAGCTTATGAAAGAGCAAGGCAAAGAAAAGAAAAGATTGAAAATACTCTTAAAAACTTAAGGACGATAAAAACAACCTTTGGCGGAAAAAGCATCAAAATGTCCCTTTTCGAAATATTAAAGCGTCCGGAAACAGGTTTGGATGATTTTAAACAACTTTTGCCTCCGGATCCGATTGACGATGTTTTGAAACGGGAGATTGAGATAAACATAAAATACGAAGGTTTTATAAAAAGAGATTTGATGAATATAAAACAGTTAAAAAATATGGATAGGATAAAAATTTCAAAGAATATCGATTTTAAAAAAGTGCCCTCACTTTCCAGAGAAATGGTGGAAAAATTTGATTTAATTAAACCTTCTACTTTAGGAGAAGCTTTTAGGATAAGCGGTGTAACCTGGGCCGCGATAGTTAATGTATATAATTATATGAGGGGGAAGAAGGGAGACAAGCCTTCAAAGCCTGCCCGTTTGGAAAATAGTCTGCCATAGGCAGATCCGCCTCTGGCGGAAAAATAGAAGATAGTCTGCCATAGGCTCCTCCAAAGCGGATCCGCCTGTAGGCGGAAGATCCGCTTGCCCGCCTCTGGCCTCCGGCGGAAAAATCGAAAATAGTAGAGGAGAAGGACGTTAACGCAAACGTTATAATGCCCAATCATATCCATAGAATAATCAATGTCGTTGCAGGGGCCGGGCCTGCCCGGCCCTTTAACACCAAACAAATCAATAAATTAAAAAATAATAAAAAAGGGGAGATAAGAAAATAAATTAAAAGATTATCTACCACAAAGGACACAAAGGACACAAAGGACACAAAGGACACGAAGAAATATAAAAAATATAGTGCATAAAAATTCTTGAAGTCTTTGTGTGTTTCGTGCTTTGTGGTTAAAAAAGAAAAAAACAGATAACCATGTAATACAGCCGACCCGTCTTCGTCGTCGCTTCGCTTCTGGCTACACCGGGCAGCTGATTTTTTCGTTATCTTGAGCGAATGAATAAATAAAAGTGGAGGATTTCACACCGCAAAGGTTAAGCCCAAAAGAATCAAATAGTCCTCGTCTCTATTGAAAACATAGACAACGAATAAAAATCAGGGAATCAGGATAAGCAATAGGGGAGAAATTATGTAGGGACAGGTCGAGACCTGTCCGATACACGATACAAAATAATAATAAAATGCCAAAAATATTAATCAGAAAATCAAAAATCCGTTTAGAAGGATATATACATCCCAATCTGAAAAGAAATCAAAGAAATAATCAAAAAAAATAAATTTGGAAAACAGTGCCCTTTAAGGCTATAATAAATAAGCCAATACTTTGCAGTAAATCCGAAAGCTGACAAGATAATAATTGTTATATGTAAAAAATAAAAGGATAAACTAATTATGTTCGAAAAAACATACTATTTTATTGATGGGTCGTCGCTAATAGCTGATATAAAATATCTTCAGAGAACGAATGAAGAGATAAGAAACAAAAAATTATCAATTAGTAAATTTGTTAAATATTTTACAGGTCCACAATTTCGCAGCTTAACAAGCGGATGGAAACGTTTTACTCTCTATTTTGTGAGGAATGAAGACAGAATAAACGACTTAATTATATTACCAAATTTCACAACCCCTGGAGAAAACGAAGATATCCATGTAAAATATTGTGGCAAACGCATACGAAGCAATAAATCTGCTTACCGATGGTTAGAAAAAAATACTCCACCTAAATCGATACTCGAGATCCTAAACAAAAGCGAAAAAGCGGTTGATACTCAAATTTGTTGTGATGCCTTATCCTTATCTTGCTACGATAGATTAGACCGACTATTTCTATACACAAACGACTTTGATTATTTTCCTTTATGCGAAGAACTAAAAAGAAATGGATCAAACATAAGTCTATTTAGACTACAGAAAAGAAATATAAACAAAGATCTTATTGAAGCCTGTGATACATTCAGTGTTGTTGAACCAGGTCGATTAAAGACCTTGTTTGTTTGAAAAATTAAAACATATAACAAATCGCTGCACTGGATTTTTACTCCGCTGCGCTTCGTAAAAACCAGTGAGCTCAGACGTTATGGGAGAAAAATAAAAAATATGCGTGTTGTAATGCCTTTATGTGAATTCAATTATGAAGGGCGTGAAATTAAATTTACTAATAATTACTCTTTAGAATCCTTTGACCATAACAAAGAAATTCCTGATAACAGGACAGGTCTTTCGGAACTTGATATTTCTCAAATTTCTTTGGAAAATTGGGCTTTAGTAGTCAGCAATCCTAACGAATATTATCGATCTGAAATAAATTTATTATTGATAGCATTCAGAATTTATGCACAATCAAATGCTTTTATTAAATGGCGTTTCTGCAAAGAAAATCCTTCATATTCTGCTCGTCTAAATGAACGTTTCAGAAATTTAACTATGACGTCATCAGTCAACATCACAGAGCAAGATTTGAATTTAGTGAAAGATGGTTTTTTGAAAGTTCTTGAGATGTATAAAATTTCAGATAGGACGAAAAATGCTTTATATTTCATCTGGAGAGGGCTGCATGCCGAAAAACATATTGATGCTTATATTTTTTTGGTTTGCGCCATTGAAGCACTTTTCTCAAATGAAACATCAGAAGATGTTACAAAAACATTGATTAAACGCACGCAGAAATTTCTATCTGGGATAGAAGGTTTCGGAGGGGACCAAATAAAAAGAATTTATAAAATACGGTCCGATATTGTTCATGGAAGAATAGCCCACACAGATAAAAAAGATTTAATTCAAAGAGAGCAGAATATTAAAGATTTGGCAAAACTAGAGTTGCTAGTTTTCTCTTGCATAAAAAGAATATTAGAAGAAAAAGTTTATTTGAAATATACTGACACAAGCATAAAAGAAAAATTTTTAAATGACTTGATGAATAATTGACCCCATAACAATTCGCTGCAGCGGATTTTGCTACGCGGCTTCGCTACTTCGCAAAACCGCTGAGCTCAAGCGTTATAGGAAAATAAAATGAAAATTGTAAAATTTGTTATTATTATTTTTGTCTCTTTGTTCCTGCAAAATACTTATGCTCAAGAAAAGAAGGGTTCCGTGAGAACATCTTTTTTTAATGAAAACTGGTTAAACGCAATTGTTTCTGTAGAAACAAAGGATAAAGAAAATAAAATTTATCATGTTGGAACTGGTTTTTTAGTACAAACGGAAAAACAAAAAGTCATTTTAGTTACAGCCTCACATGTAATAAAAGACAAAGAAAATCTTCAATACAGAAGAATTGATGATAAGAATGAAGAGATACTCATTACTGATCAAAACCTTATTAATGCGGGTGCTGGGAAATGGTTTTTTTCTGAAAATTATGATTTAGCATGTCGTATTTTCGGTTGGCCATCAGATAAAAAAACTCCAACTGTAATTCCTATTGAGAAAAGCATACCTGTTGAAGACATACATCCGGGAGCTCCCCTCCTAGTCTTAGGTTTTCCTAGCGGTTTAAAAGCCGAATTTCACAACAAACCGCTTGTGCGGCAAGGCATAGTGGCACGTTCGGAAAAAAACAAAATAATAATAGATGCTTTTGTTTTTCCTGGTAATAGCGGTGGTCCAGTAGTTTATGTGCCTTTTCTTAAAGTAAGCGGGAACATAAAATCACCCTTAGTAAATGAAGAAATGCTTATTGGTGTTATCTCAAGTTATATACCCTATCAAGATAAAGCAATAAGTCCTCAAACTGGAAGAACTCGTATTACATTTGAAGAAAATTCTGGTTTATCGGAGGTTATACCTATAAAAGCAGTTCAAGATTTAATTTCAAGGCAAGACATTAAAAAACAAGGAGATAAATTTATAGAGGCAAATAAAGATTGAACCTCTAACATCTCAATCGAGCGGATTTAAAACTGCGCTTCGCTTGGTTTTAAACCGTTCATTCCGTGTGTTATGTGAAAAAATAAAAAATTAGGAGAAATAATGAAAGATATTTTCGGAAAAATTACATTTGGTTTTTTTATGGCTCAATTTGTTCCCGGCGCTATTTGCGTTTTAGGCATAGGCATTCTGTTTATTCATTCTCCAGAAATAGGAAGACTAACTCTCTTAGCTGCATTTCAGGAATCTTTAAATTTTTGGACCCTATCAACAATAACAAAATTAATATTTTTAACATTAAGCATTGGAGCAGGAATGGCAATACATGGGCTCCATTGGGCTGTTCTTGGCTTTCTTGAAACTTTTAACCTCAAGGACGATAAAAAAAATAAATCTATCAGTGAAACGTTTTGGCATAATTGGCCAATATTCCTGCAAGTTTTAGTTGGCCCAATTAAAATAATATTAGAAGTATTGGCTTTCTTTTTTTTGGGAAAAGGGATTGATTCTGTCTCAATTGAAGAAAACGTTCCTGATATAAGCAAAGACAAAATGGGAGCATTTCAGTTTATTGAGGATTTTTATCTACATTTTGCCCAATTTTATGCTCATACAAGTTATGCTTTATTAATCGCTCTAATTACATCTACTATTGTCTGTATTAAATTTAATTTTGTGAAATGTGGAATCATTATTTTAATTTATCTCTTTTGTGGGTTGTTTTTTATAATAGGTCGAATTCAATTAACAGCATTATTTAAGGCAGAAAATGAATTAAAAGAAACCACATAACAATCCGTTGCAGCGGATTTTGCTATGCGGCTTTGCCACGTCGCAAAACCGCTGAGCTTAAACGTTGAAGCTATAGAAAAAGCTCAAAAATTATAATCTTGATAAAAGTAATAAATTATAACATATTGAAAGCTAATAACTTAGGAAATAGCCTTTTTGCCGGTTTCCTCGTAAATAGGGTTTTTCTACAGGCTCGTTAGAATAAAAATAATATGAAAAAGGATTTCAATTATTGTTATTATTTAGTGGCTTTCATCGACGTTTTAGGTCAAAAAGAAGCTTTTCAAGGGATTAATGATCTTCCGAAGAATGAAGATGAAAAAGAAAAATTAATACAAGCACATTCACATACTGCTTTATTTGTTGAAGAACTCAGGGGTTGGTTTGATGATTATTTTAATGCTTACACAGAAGTAAAAGAGTCTGAATTCAAAGTTCCGGAAGGAAAGAAAGAACAATTTGATGAAATGCGCAAAAGTATTTTAAAACATACGCGTTTTTCAGATTGCCTCCAATTTTTCGTTCCCTTGGAAAGCAAAAAATATCATTCTCCTTGTGCAAATGGTGTCTTTGGAATATTAGGTGCTTGCGGTGGAATGCTATTGTTGTCTTTAGCTAGGAATAAACCTTTTAGGGCGGGCATCGATCTTGGAATCGCTACAGAATTAAGTAGTGGTGAAGTATATGGTCCAGGATTCTTTAATGCATACACGTTAGAAAGTAAAATCGCTCAATATCCAAGGATTGTAATAGGAGATCACCTTATTAATTATCTAGTAAATTTGTCTCATAAAAATCCGCAATTACCAAACCAAACAAAAGAAGATATAGGAGTATGCAAAATTATTGCTGATAGCTGTTTAAAGATGATCGTGCAAGATTTAGATGGGTGTTATATCCTAGATTATTTGGGAAATAAATTCCTCGAGAATTTTACTAAACACTTATCTGACGAGGAAAAGGATTCAACCTCTAAAGTATTTAAGCTTGCTTTTGATTTTGTTGAGAGCGAATATAAGAAACGAAAAGAAAATAGAGATAGAAAACTCGCTTCTAGATATTTTATGTTATATACTTATTTCAAATCTAAAAATACAACTCTAATGAAGCAATCCAGCTGACCTTGTTCCGCCGCTTTGCGGCTCTACAAGGTAGCTGATTTCAATATTGGAGCTGTAGAAAAAAGCTAAAAACTACCATTTTGCTAAAAATAGCAAATTATAACATATTGAAGACTAATGAGTTATGGAATAGCCTTTTTGCGATTTTCGTCGTAAATAGGGTTTTTCTACAAGCTCGTTATGCTTAATTAAATATATTAAACAAAAGTAAAGTTTGTTTTTAAACGGATTGTTTTATGGATTCTGCCATAACTAAAATAACTCCTCTAAAGTTCGGTCAAGTCTTATTTGTTTTATCATTAAAAGAATATGAAACCTTCAAAAAAGATAAGAATTTACTAAAAAGCTTGGATTTAATGGAAATAAAAAATGAATATCATTTTTTTCAGGAAATGATTGTTGCTAACTTATTTGCAATTTCACAATCCATGCAGGGAGCTCTTAAAAATCGTGATTTAGAATTTCTAATCCTTGATTACATGAACGAAACATATTTTTCATACCTCCAAACGGAACTTAAGCTAAATAATTCGATGCTAAATGATCAGAAAAAACTTTTTCTTTTAAGATTTAAAGAATACAACAATGCTTTATCTGAAAAGAGAGGTCCTAATATTTTATGGCCATTAGCATGTCATATTATAAATAATTTAAGGAAAGAAGACATTAAGGATTCTATTATGGTTATGAAAATGATGGCGCATTATTCTTATTTGATTCAATATTATTCAACAATTATTACAAAATATCAAGTTGTCCAATAAAATCATAAAAAGAGGAGGGGGGGACGTTGATGCAAACATGCAAAAATGCATTAACAAAGACGAGGGCAGGGATTCCGAGGACACACCCCTAATTCCTTTGATGCCCGATGCTGGATACTGGATACTGGATACTCGATAGAAGATAGAAGATAGGATACTAAAGGATAATGGGAGGATAATGGGGTCAGACCTCGTCCTACAGAGGTGGATCCGCTTGCCCGCCTCTGATTG
>JAGLUN010000028.1 GCA_023134705.1 Candidatus Omnitrophota bacterium
CTTGAATGCATTTTTCCGGTTAAGAATACCTTAGATCCCTAAGGCAATACTGGTTGTGTTCTGATAATGACAAGAGAAAAAGTTACAAGAAGGGATGAGAGTATTTCAAGATTATTAAGAGAAGGAAAACAAATACATAAGGGTAAGTTAAAGCTTTTAAGAAAAGGAGTTCTCATGAGATGGAAAGATTTTAAATGGCTTCTTGTAGGGATATTTTTTTTGATTTCTCTGGCATTTATGATATTTTTTGGCGCGCAGGAATTAGGGAGAGATCGGAAAGAAAAAGAAATTGTTTTGCCGGAGACTAAAGAATCAGAAGAAATAGCCCGGGAGACGCCGGAAATGCTAACTGAGAATATCGCCCAAACAAAAGAAGAAGAGTCTGTAGCCGGCCCAGAGAAATTATTTACTATCCAAGTAGCTGCTTTTCGAGATAAATTAGGGGCAGAAGTATTGGTTGAGCAATTAGAGAAGAAAAAATATAAAACAATGATATCACTTAAAGATTTAGGTGAAGAAGGAGTTTGGTATCGAGTCTGGGTAGGTGATTTTGATAGCAAAGAAAAAGCAGCGGAATTTTTGCCGGAATTAAAGAAAGAATATAAAAACAGTTTTATTAAAGCAAAGTAGGAGAAACATCCTTAATTAAGATATTTAGTGAAATCCGCCTTTGGCGGAAAAAACGCCGCCGCAAAACAGCGAAATAAATGGTATCACGGGCTTAAGTTTAAGCCCGTGGGGCTCTTTATTTAATTAGAGAAACGTATGCTTTGAAGATATTTCTCCGGTATAAATTGTCTAAATATACAATCCGATCAATTATATAAAATAATAATAAAAAAGGAGAAGCATGAAGGTTTATTTAGCAGGTTTTAACGTTGACACAGCTGTTTTAACTGAGTTAGAAAAAAAGGCTGGCAAACGTCAGGATTTAACTCCCGAGGTACTTTCGGCGGCGTATGCCCGTATAAGCCGGGATCCCCGCCCGATTAATGAAATTAGAAAAGATGCCCGGGATGAAGTAGACCAAGCCCGTAAATCCAACCGGACAATCATATTTAAAATGGGACACCATTCAGTGGCTGAACACGCGGTATTTAATCTGGATATTTTAGGACTTTCCCGGCTTGCCATGGAAGAACTAGAGAAATTCCGGCTTTGTTCTTATACTGAAAAATCTCAGCGGTATACCACGCTTGATAAAGATTTTATTGTTCCTGATGAAATTAAAGGTACACGTTTTGAAAAAATGTTCCTTGGGATTATTCGCGAGCAGAATGAGGCCTACTTTAAACTTTTTGAAAAACTAAAAAGTCAGGTTTTTAAAAAACACCAGGCTCTTGCCGCTGATCCTAAAAAACATAGCTTATTAGAAGGCTGGGCGAAAGAAGATGCCCGTTATATTACCGCTTTAGCCACAGAATCACAGGTAGGCCAGACTATTAATGCCCGCAATTTAGAGCTTTTATTGAGAAGATTTGCTTCTCACTCTTTAACTGAAGTCAGAAAGCTGGGGGAATTACTTTATGATGAAATCGCAGAAGTTGCGCCTTCAATTGTTATTTTTCACCAAGCTAATGACTATGACCAAAGGACATATTCTGAGTTGAAAGAACTCGCCGGAGAAATAATCGGCAAAACTTCCGGGGGTAAGACTTTGGAAACACCTCAAGAAGTGCAACTAATTGAATTCAGCGGGGATGGCGATACTATTATCGCGGCATCGTTTCTTCATTCTTGTTCAGCTCTTCCCTATGAACAGTGTAAATCTATAGTGAAAATTTTACCTCAAGAGGAAAAGGAGAAAATTTTTAAGACCGCCTGGCAGAATATGCAGTTTTACGATTCCCCGCCCCGGGAATTTGAATATGTAAATCTTACCTTCAATATTGTCTTATCATCCGCCTGTTTTGGACAGCTCAAACGCCATCGTATGAGTACGATTACCGCGCAGTCTTATGATCCAAACTTAGGTGTTACTATGCCTGAGTCTATTAAGGAAATTGATATGGAAACATATTTTCGCGGGATCGTGGATAAGACAAATGATATATATGATGTTATTAATAAAGAGATTCCTCTGGCAGCCCCGTATATTTTAACAAATGCTCATCGGAAACGGGTGTTGATACAGGTTAACGCCCGGGAATTGTATCACATATCACGTTTTAGAGAGGATACCCACGCTCAATGGGACATCCAAAATATTTCCCGGGCAATGAGTGAGCAGGCAGGGAAGGTAATGCCGCTTAGCTTTGCTTTAATTGGCGGTAAGGATAGATATAACGAAATTTATCAAAATATTTACGGCAAGCTTCCCAAAGTAACCCAGGCAGTCTTACCGGGTATTCAGAAGATAAAGAAAATAGAAAAATAAGTAACTTCTGTAACAGCCTTGACAACATAATTAGTTTATGTTAAAAGATACCAACTTGATTTGTGGGGGTAGAATGTAAAATAGGAATCTTAAGAATGTTAAAATAGGAGATGGGAATGGCTGATAGAAGCCCGCAAAGTATAGAAAATCAGAAAGAGCGCAGATTAAGTTTCAAAAAAAAGTGTATAAATTTTTTTGTAGGGTCAATAGGCAGAAAAATTTATACTATTATTGGCGTGATATTACCAATAGTATTTTCAATTGTACTCCTTGCCGTTTTTTTCCTTAAAACACTTGATGCTGTCGCGGTTGTAGCAAAATTCGAACGGACACATACTACTAATTTATATATGTCCATAGCAAGTATGTACAAATATTTAGTAGATAACAAGACAGAGGATTTACACAGATATCAGCAATTTTCCAAAATCGCTGTATCTTATCATCATCATTTTGGTAAACTTTCCGATTATCTGTCTGAAGAAGCATCTTCGGATAAACTCGCCCAATCATTAGCTTACAACTTTTTTGCCGACGTTAGTTATAAAAAAGCGAGAGTAATTGCTAATAGGATGAAGTTGTTTGCAAAAAACCGGTCATTTTTAGAACTTATAGCTATTGCTCAAAACATAGAACGGGTTTTTAGCGATTTTACCGTATCTGCCGAAGAATGTTTAAAAACAGAAGACCCTCTAAAAAGACAGGAATTATTTGCTAAAATGACAGTATCAGAAAGGAAGTTGCATGAACTTACGTCTCAATTTTCGGGAATGGTCGGTAGAATGCCAAAAGTTGTAATACGTATTACTATTATCGGATTATTTACGGTTTCAACAATAATGGTGATTATCGGATTAACAATAGCCTTTTTTATGGTTAGTTCTATTACAAAACCGCTTAATGCTTTAATTAAGGTTAGTGAACCGGCGTCTAGGGGTGATCTTACTCAGAGGATAGAAATAACCCAGAGCGAAGATGAAGTTGGTCGTGTTGCGGAGGTATTTAATAGCTTTATTGAAGCGATGGCTGGTATGGTGCGTCAAATAAGGATTTTGGCTGAGAGGGTAAATACTTCAGCTCAAAATTTGTCTTCGTCTAGCCAGGAAATAAATGCTACTAGTATTGAAGTTTCATCTATAATACAGGAGATTAGTAAGGGGACAAGCGAGCAGGCGGCAAAAGTAGAACTTACTTCGAAGACAATGAATGAAATGGCTGGTTCGGTAAGACGGGTGGCTTCGAATGCTCAGGCCGCAGCCGTTGCTTCAGATGAATCCTATAGAATTGCTCAGGAAGGAGGAAAGGCAACTAAAGAAGCAGTAGAGCGAATGAGCAAAATTACTGAAGTGGTAGGACAAACAGCCAGCTTAGCCCAGGGATTAGGAGAACGTTCTAAGGAGATAAGTGAGATAACCGATACTATTAGCAAGATAGCTGATCAGACTAATCTTTTAGCCTTGAATGCAGCGATTGAGGCGGCACGTGCCGGAGAAGCCGGCCGGGGATTTGCGGTAGTTGCTGAAGAAGTAAGAAATCTTGCTGAAGGTGCTGCCAGCGCTACAACCAGGATAAACCTTTTAATTAAGAGTACTCAAACGGAAACTCAAAAAGCAGTTGTTTCTGTAGAGGAAGGGATCAAGGAAGTTGTTAAAGGTAAAAAGGTAGTAAATAAAGTTAGTGAGTCATTAGAGATGATTGTAGATTCTGCTCAGAAGGTAGCTGATATGGTAACTCAGATAACCATCGTTACTAGGCAACAGCTTAAAAATACAGAGGATATTACTACGTCTATCAATTCGGTAGTCATAATAGCCGAACAATCTTCAACCGCCGCCAGGCAAATTTCATCATCAGTCGAAGAGCAAACAGCTTCTATGCAGGAAATGGCTGCTTCATCAGGAGAATTGGCGCAGATGGCAGTAGATTTAAAAGACTTAGTAGGTAAGTTTAAATTAAATTAAAGTAAAATAACTAATAACTAATAGATTCCCCTTCCCGGCCTAAAGGCTGGGGGGAGTTTAGTTTAAGATCAGAACGAGCAAATTCGGCTTTCCGTGGTCCTCTCCATTTTTTATATATATTTCCCCCCTGGTGAAATTAAAGAAGTTTTTTTAAAATCAATGGGTTTCCATAAATGGAAAAACCACGGTTTAATTCTCAACTTTTCAAAGATAAAATTGGAAGCCAAGAGAGTAATATACGAATAATTATCCTGGACTCCCGGCCTCCTTACAAGAAAATCGCTCCGCGACAACTTTTAGGAATTTTTCAGTG
>JAGLUN010000029.1 GCA_023134705.1 Candidatus Omnitrophota bacterium
TGCCCGTAAGGGTATACTTTCCTAACCATAAAAAATATTATCTATTTTAAAGAGTTTGGGTGGGAAGGAAAATTTTTTTAATGGAACACCCCACAGGCAAGCCCGTGGTACCTTCCTCCGAAGGCGGATTTTTTTAACGCGGTTTTCAAAACTTTGCGGGAATATCTTGGAGATAAATTTCATTTGCCTAGTGCGAGGATAACTTCTGAGGATCTTTGGGCAAGTCAATCTTAAATTATTTACGGGCTCAAAGGTTAATCCCGGATGATCCGGATTTAAAATCCAATCTGGCGTATGCCAAATCTCTGATTAAAAGCCGGGGAATTGTTTCTAAAAGAAACTGGTTTAGGCGTTTGTTCTTGGGATTGGTTGAGAAGGTTAATTTGGATGATATTACTTTATTTACTACGGCTTTATATTTTATCTTTTCAGCTCTGGTTATTATTGCTATCATAGTAAAAGAATCAAGAAGGATATTTATTTATATCCGCGCGGGGACGTTAGCATTGTTAATTGTTTGTGTTGTTTTATTCTCCGCGCAGTTTTATAAAACAGTGATTCAGAAGGAGGCTATTGTTATAACGCAAACCTCGAATTGCAAATTTGAACCTTTTGATGAAGCCACAACCTTTTTCACTTTATATGAAGGCGAAAAGGTTGTCATAACGACATTAAAAAAAATTGGTTTAAACTGCGGCATTCGGACGGTAAGCAGGGCTGGGTTAAGAAATCAAATGTGGAACTTTTTTAAACCGAGATTTTGCAATAGGTTTCTTTAAGAAACCTATTATTTTTAAAATATTATTGCGGAATCTCGGTTTAATCCGCCTTTGGCGCCCTTTAGGGCAAAATTTGCCTACACTTTTTTGGTGTAATAGGATAGCATGTAATTACGATGACATCAAATACTTAGAAAATACTCTCTCTTTAAATGCAAATTTTGGGTTAAATTTATATTTAAAATATTCCTTTGATTGCATTTTGCCGGGGAAGGGAAAAATAAGTAAACCGGAGGAAGAAAAGTGTCAAAAGAACTTATTGAGAAAGCAAAAGAAAAATTCGGGGCCATAATTGAAGATCAGTTCAGGCGAATTAAGAAAATAAAAGAAGATACTGAGTGGGTAAACTATGCAAGATTAAAGCCTGTTATTATCGGCCTTTGCTGGGGGGATGGCATAGGCCGGGTTATTTCAAAACACGCCCAAACAGTCCTTTCGCATGTTTTAAAAGATGAGATAGCCAAAGGAAAGGTTATATTCCGGGATATTGCGGGGCTTACCATTGAAAACAGGGCTAAACAAATGAAAGCCATTCCCGATGATGTCTTAGAAGAAATAAAATCCTGTCATGTAATTCTTAAGGGCCCTACAACTACGCCTCAGACAGGTGATAAATGGCCTAATATTGAGAGTGCTAATGTAGCTATGCGCCGGCACTTGGATTTATTTGCTAATGTCCGGCCGGTGCGGATTCCCAGAGAAGGTATTGACTGGTGTTTTTTCCGGGAAAATACCGAAGGCGCTTATTTATTAGGTTCCAAAGGGTTTGATATATCAGAGGATATGAGCGTGGATTTTAAAGTCATTACTGAACCGGGCGCTGAACGGATTATTCGCATGGCTTTTGAATACGCGAAGAAAAATAATATTAACCGGGTAACGGTGGTTACCAAATCCAACGTAATAAAAGCCACAGACGGCCGCTTTTCGAAAACTGCCTTTCGTATTGCCCGGGAATACCCTGATATCGGCTTAGATGAATGGTATATTGATATTATGACCGCGAAATTAATCGATCCTGCCCGCAGTAAAGAGTTCAAAGTGTTTGTTCTTCCTAATCTTTACGGTGATATCCTAACTGATGAAGCTGCTCAGCTTCAGGGAGGTGTAGGTACAGCCGGCAGTGCCAATATCGGGAAGAAATGGGCTATGTTTGAGGCAATACACGGAAGCGCTCCCAGGATGGTAAAAGAAGGGCGTGATAAATTTGCCGATCCCTCTTCGATGATTCGCGCTTCTGCCATGCTCCTTAGGCATATCGGATTCCCCGGATCGGCCCGGAAAATAGAGATGGCTCTGGAGGTATGCGGCCAGTATGAGAAGAAAATCATTATTACGGGAAGAGATACCGGGGTAACCGGCGAAGAATACACCCAATATCTATTATCCTGGATAGATAATCCCGAGCTGGAAGAGAAGTGGGAGATAGGGGACGAGTGAGAGACGAGGGACGAATTGAATTATAGACAATAGATTGAGGAAAATAGAGGATAGTCCGCCATAGGCGGAAAAATCGAAAATGGAAAAGAATTTTCACCACGAACAATACGAAGAATTCGAAAAGAAAAAGATTTAAGTATAGACTATAGATAAGAAAAAATAGAAGTTAATATAATATTGTAAATATTTATTATTTTTAAGACCCTTGACATTGCGTACGTTATATGATACGCTTTAAATGGAGGTGGTTAGAATGACAACGCTTACAGCAAGTGAAGCAAGAGTCAGGCTGTATAAATTATTAGATAAAGCAGCTGAATCTCATGAACCTATTCAGATTACCGGAAAAAGGCATAATGCCATTTTGATCGCAGAGGAGGATTGGCGCGCAATCAAAGAAACATTATATCTGCTTTCAATTCCAGGAATGAGAGAATCTATTCGACAAGGGTTAAAGAACCCTCTCAAGAAATGCAGTAAGAAATTAAAGTGGTAAGCTGGAAACTTGTTTATACAAAACAAGCACAAAAAGATGCAAAAAAGCTTTCTGCTTCAGGCTTGCGCCCAAAAGCAGAAGCTATTCTTGAAATCCTAAAGAAGAATCCGTTCCAAATTTCTCCTCCTTTTGAAAAGTTAGTAGGTGATCTAAAAGGAGCTTATTCCCGCAGGATAAATATTCAACACCGTCTTGTTTATCAAGTTATAAAACGATATAAAACTGTAAAAGTTATTCGAATGTGGAGCCATTATGAATAATCGGAGAAGATAATGGTCGGAGTGTGGGGTACGGTGCTGCAAACATGCATTTATCGCTTCTTTCCTGCCCTGCGGGAAAAATATTCGTGGTTAAGTTGAAAGGAATTACCGAAGCATCCGGGAACATCCAGAAATTATTTTGGCAGGCAAACGGAGATATGTAATGATTTAGGAAAACCGAGATACAGTAGGCACTGTCTGCCAAAGGCTCCTCCCAAGGCGGACTCGCCTTTGTCCGGCGGGAGATCCGCCTCCGTGGAAAAACTGAAAATGGGGTAATGATGAAAATAATATTAAAAATTATTCATTAAGGGGCCAGGCAGGCCTGGCCCCTGGACAATTTTAATGAAATGGATTTATCAATCAACCGGACTTTTTCCATTGTTTCGCGGCTGTAAAAGGCAGGTGATTTCAAGGTGTTAGACAGATGAAATTATGATTAAAAAATTATCAGTAATAATTTGGTTTTTGCTATTATTGTTTCATTTAACTGGTTGCTCAGTTGTAAGCTCAAAATACACTATTGGGGAACGTATACAAGAAGATGTTAGTGAACAATTTGATGGTGTATGGGATTTCGATGACAGTATTTGTTACGTTAAATATTTAAAAAATGGCGAATTACGCCTTGCCGGTATTGAATGGAAAGAGAAAAATTTTAAGCTTGAAGAAATGACAGTTATCTTAACTAAATGTGGAGAAAGAAATTTTATAAATTTTCGTGATCCGGAGATATTAGGAGAAAATGATTCAGATTATCTATTCGGCTGCTATTGCTCCATTACGGAAAATTTATTAACAGTTTGGGCGCCCAAAATAAATGCATTTGAAGAAGCAATAAATAGTGAAAAAATTAAAGGAAAAATAACAAAAGGTAAACATTCGACAACAATTCATATTAAAGAACCCCAAGAATCACTTTGCGACTTTATCAAAAACAATGATATATCAAAGTTGTTTGACCTGGAAAATCCCGCAATATATAAAAGAATAAAAAAATCCGGCATAAAAAAATAAAAACCTCTATTACCTGAATGGAACGGACTTTACTTCGCAGCTTTGCGCTTCCGCAAAACCTGTTATAACCAAAAAATGGATAAATTCCCAATATACGGAATAATAATTATAAACAATCCCGTTCCGTTAATAAAAACAAAACAACCAATTAAATGGTAGCGGTATTTTTACGACCATATTATCCGTAGCGAAGAATCATTAAATGACATGTGCGAGAATATATTGCAAACAATAGGGTATAGGGATTCTTGAAAAAGTTATACGATCTGGAATAAAATCAATAGTTACCATACAACATATACTATTCTATAGTATGTATGGTAACTATTTTTAAATGGAGAAGCTCTATGGGAGTAATAAAGGGTGTTCTTAAGGAGGAATTGGAGAATTCTCTTCGAATGAGAGTTGATTACGAAAGAGAACTGGCCAAGCTGTCTAAGGGGAGTCTTATCAAAAAAAAGATTAAGGGGCACGAATATTATTATCCTTTGCTCAGAGATAAGGGCAAGGTTAGATTTATATACAGAGGTAAAGTATCAAAAGATGAAATTAAGAAATACAAAGAAGCAAAAGAATTAAGGGCCAAATATCGAAAATTGCTTTCCCAGGTAAAAAAACAGATTAAATTTTTAAGGAGCGCATTACGTGGAAAAGAGTCAGTATGATTTATGCATCGAAGTGTTAATGTGCCTAAATAAGGCTGATGTTTTAAGTGAACTCATTCTCATCGGCAGCTGGTGCATACCGTTTTATGAAGAATATTTTAAAGGGATAAAATATCCATCTACAATTAGAACAAGAGACATCGATTTTCTTATATCATAACCCACAAAAATAAAAGCCAGGTCAAATTTACCTGAATTATTAAAAGATTTGGGATTCATTGTAGGATTTAGAGGAGATGCTGGCTATATTAAACTTGAACACCCGGAATTAATTATTGAATTTCTAGTGCCGGAAAAAGACAAAGGAATAGACAAACCATATCGTTTACGCGAATTAGGCATTAACGCAACTGCTTTAAGATTTTTAGATCTTCTTTATCAAAAAACTATTAAAATAAAAATCCATGGCTTCAAAATAACTTTACCTCATCCTGCCAATTTTGCCTTACATAAGCTAATAATCTTCCAGCGAAGAGAAAAAACCGATAAAGCGGCAAAGGATAGAAACACCGCTATCGACATTTTGAAAGCTTTATTAAAGAAAGGCGAAGAGGTTACAATTAAGCAAGTTTTTAAATCTATGCACAAAAAATGGCAGAATAAAATTATAAACGGGTTAAAAGAGCTAAAGGAAAATGACATTCTGGATATATTAAAATCCGGGATAACGGCGGGATAACGGGGTCCGGGATAATAGGGACAGACCTTGAAATTATGTCAATAATTCCCGTTTCCCAACAAAACCCTTGACAGATTAATTTATATTGTTATCATCTTAGGGATGAAAGGTAAAGGCGTCTTTTCTACTATAACAATGAGGTAGGGAGGACGCTTTTCTTTTTATAAAACCGTGATGGAATGTCTGGCCTCTGGATCGAAAAAGTAAGGTATCCCGAAGGGATCTGCGGTGTGAAACCTGTAAGGAAAAATTACCTGGATGTAATTTATCAACCTAAGAACGCATTTATTAGAGGAGGAATAAATAATGCCGAGACGTAAAGATATCAAGAAAGTTTTAATTATCGGTTCAGGGCCGATTATTATAGGGCAGGCCTGTGAGTTTGATTATTCCGGTACCCAGGCTTGTAAAGCTTTGAAGGAAGAAGGCTACGAAGTAGTTTTGGTTAATTCCAATCCGGCTACGATAATGACTGATCCCGGTATGGCACATAAAACATATATAGAACCGCTTACCGTAGAAAGTTTGGAAAAAATTATTAAAAAAGAAAGGCCTGACGGGCTTTTATCGAATTTAGGAGGTCAGACCGGACTTAATCTTTCCTGCGGTCTTTATAAGGCAGGGATATTAAAAAAGTATGGAGTTGAAATAATCGGAGTTAAGGTAGACGCGATTGAACGGGGAGAAGACCGTATTGCTTTTAAAGAGACAATGAAGAAATTAGATATACCTATTCCTGAATCTGAGCCGAGCCATTCAATCGAAGAAGCCGAAAAAACTGCCGGGAAGTTAGGATACCCTGTTGTTTTACGGCCCGCTTATACTATGGGGGGAACAGGGGGCGGAATAGCTTATAATGTGGAAGAATTAAGAGAAATTGTTACCCGCGGGCTTGCTGCCAGTTTAGTTCACCAGGTTTTAGTTGAGGAGTCTGTTCTTGGATGGGAAGAGTTGGAACTGGAAGTGGTTAGAGATGATAAGAATCAAAAAATTACGGTTTGTTTTATCGAAAATGTTGATGCTATGGGTGTGCATACAGGTGATAGTTTTTGTACCGCGCCTATGCTTAGTGTCCCTCAAAGCTTACAAAAACGGATGCAGGATTTTTCCTATAAAATTGTGGACGCGATTAAGGTTGTGGGCGGTACGAATATTCAATTTGCCCATAATTTGAAAGATGACAGACTGGTAGTAATAGAAATTAATCCCAGGACTTCCCGTTCTTCCGCGCTTGCTTCTAAAGCAACCGGTTTCCCTATTGCCCGTATTTCCACTAAGCTTGCCGCGGGTATAACCATGGATGAAATCCCTTACTGGCGGAAAGGTACCTTAGAAAGGTATGAACCCTGGGGAGATTATGTGGTAATTAAATTTGCCCGCTGGGCCTTTGAAAAATTTCCCCAGGCGAAAGATATACTTGGGACTCAGATGAAGGCAGTAGGTGAGGTAATGAGTATTGCCAAGACTTTTAAAGAGTCCTTTCAGAAATCAATACGTTCTCTGGAAATAAAAAGATACGGCTTAGGAGGAGCTAAAGACTTTAAGACCCTTTCTTTGCGGAAATTAAAAGAAAAGTTAGCTCAACCTTCCAGTGAACGCATCTTTATTCTTTATGAGGCTTTGCGTAAAGGTATAAGCGTTGAGGAAGCTTATCAGATAACTTACATCGGGCGCTGGTTTATTAAAGAAATAAAAGAGTTAGTTGAATTTGAGGAAGAATTGCTTGAATATAAATGGGAAGAGCTTAGCGATAAGAAGCTGGCTAAAGCTAAGGAGTGGGGCTTTTCCGACAGGTATCTGGCCGGATTGTTTGAGGTAAAAGAAGCAGAAGTCAGAAAAAAGAGAATTTCGATCGGGAAAAAAGCGGCATTTGAACCTGTGCCTGTAAGCGGAGTAGAAAACGCGGCTTATTATTATTCCACTTATAATGCCAAAGACGCGGTTCCGGTTTCTCCTAATAAAAAAGTGATGATTCTCGGTGGCGGGCCCAATAGAATCGGCCAAGGCATTGAATTTGATTATACTTGTGTGCACGCGGCTTTTACTTTACGTGATGAAGGGGTTGAATCGATTATGGTTAATTGTAACCCTGAGACTGTATCTACGGATTATGATACTTCGAACAAACTTTATTTTGAACCTTTGACTGTTGAAGATGTTCTGGCGATTTATGAGAAAGAAAAACCCATTGGTGTTATTGTGCAGTTCGGCGGCCAGACTCCTTTGAATCTTGCCCGGGAATTGAAAGATAACGGCGTAAAGATTTTGGGGACGACACCTGAAAGTATTCATCTCGCTGAGGATAGGGAACGTTTCCGGGAAAAGATGACCAAGTTGGATATCCTTCAGCCGGAGAGCGGAATAGCACGTTCTTTAGAGGAGGTCTTTTCAATCGCTAAAAAAATAGGATTTCCTCTTATGGTAAGGCCGTCTTATGTTCTTGGCGGACGGGGCATGGAAGTGGTGTATGATGAGGATATGTTACGAAATTATGCTAAAAAGGCAATTAAAGTCAGCCCGGAACATCCTATGCTTATTGATAGGTTTTTAGAACAGGCTGTGGAAGTGGAAGTCGATGCTCTTTCAGACGGTGAAGATAGCTTTACTGCCGCGATTATGGAACATATAGAATTGGCCGGCGTTCATTCCGGAGATTCCGCCTGCGCTATCCCTTCCCGAACCATTAAAGAGAAACATTTAAAAACCATAAATAAGTATACCGCTCAAATTGCCAAAGAGCTAAAGGTTATCGGATTAATGAATATACAATACGCTATATGCGAAGATAAAGTTTATATTCTTGAAGCGAACCCGAGAGCTTCGCGTACGGTTCCCATAGTTTCAAAAGTAATGGCTATTCCCATAGCCCGGATCGCGACTCAACTGATGTTAGGAAAGAAGATTAAAGAATTCCCGGAATTAAAAAAACGCAATATTTCTTATGTAGGAATAAAAGAAGCAGTTTTTCCTTTTAACATGTTTCCTGAAGTCGATCCTTTGTTAGGGCCGGAAATGAGAGCTACCGGGGAAGTTATGGGGATTGCCGACACTTTTGGAGTGGCTTTCTATAAAGCAGAGGAAGCCGCGGGCACAAAGCTTCCTTTAAAAGGGAATGTTTTGTTGACCGTAGCTGATAAAGATAAGCCGTATTTGCTTCCTCTGGCTAAAGAAATTAAAGAGTTAGGCTTTAGTATCTATGCCACAGAAGGGACAAGTTGTTTTCTGAAAAAAGAAGGCATAGACAGTATTACCCTGAAAAAATTACACGAAGGCAGGCCTAATATTGCCGATTCAATAAAAAATAATGAGATTAACCTGATTATCAATACACCTGTGGGACGCAGCAGTAAATTCGATGACAGTTATATCCGTATGCTGGCTATACAACAGAAAGTTCCTTATGTTACCTCAATGGCAGCTGCCCAGGCAAGTATTGAAGGTATTAAAGCAGTGGCTAAAGATGAATGTCTGCCGAAGTCGCTGCAGGATTACCATAGGGACCTTATTTAAAAATTTGAAAAGAAAATATAATAAAGGAGAAGTAATGCTGGAAAAGGCAGGGTTCGATAATGAGAAATACTTAAAAGAACAGACTCAGGCTATTTTAGAAAGAGTAAAGCGGTTTGATAATAAGCTTTATCTTGAGTTTGGCGGCAAGATAATTTTTGACTATCACGCTTCCCGGGTGTTACCGGGATTCGACCCCAACGTAAAAATGAGGCTTTTACAGAAACTTAAAGACAAAGCCGACATTATACTTTGTATCTATGCCGGCGATATTGAAAGACGAAAAGTAAGAGCGGATTTCGGAATTACCTATGATGTTGACGCTATGAAGCTCATTGATGATTTGAGAAGCTGGGATATTCAGGTGTTAGCGGTAGTAATAACCAGATTTGATAATCAGCCGGCAGTAAAGATATTTAAGAATAAACTGGAGCGCCGGAACATAAAGGTTTATACCCATCGTTTCACTAAAGGATATCCTACAGATGTGGATTTAATAGTGAGCGATGAAGGATATGGGGCAAATGAATACATTAAAACCAGCAATCCCTTGATTATCGTTACCGGCCCCGGCCCGGGCAGCGGTAAATTGGCTACCTGCCTTTCACAATTATATCATGATTATAAGAAAGGCCGGGAATCAGGATATGCCAAGTTTGAGACTTTTCCAATTTGGAATATTTCACTTAAACATCCGGTAAATATAGCTTATGAAGCGGCTACTGCTGATATCAAGGATTTTAACCTTGTTGACCCTTTTCATCTGGAAGCTTATAGCACCACCGCGATTAATTATAACCGCGATGTTGAAATATTCCCGGTGCTTAAGCGAATACTGGAGAAAATAACTAAAAAAGAATCTTTATATAAATCTCCCACGGACATGGGAGTAAACCGTGCCGGTTTCGGGATTGTTGATGATGAGATAGTAAGAGAAGCGGCCAAACAGGAAGTAATACGCAGATATTTCAGGTATTCCTGTGAATATTTGATGGGCTTTGTGGATAAGGAAACCGTGGATAGAGTCGAACTTCTTATGAAAGAGCTTGATGTGGAAGTAAAAGACAGACGGGTAGTTGAACCGGCAAGAGAAGCCGCCCGCCAAGCGCAGGAAAAAAATAAAGGTAATGAAGGCATTTTTTGCGGAGCAGCCATAGAATTAAAGAATGGCTCGATAGTTACCGGCAAGAATTCTCCCCTTACGCACGCGACATCCAGTCTTATCCTGAACGCGATAAAAACCTTAGCTGAAATACCGGATAAAATGCATTTACTATCCCCGAATATAATAAAGTCGATAAGCAAGTTAAAAGAAGATGTTTTAGGCGTAAAAACAGTAAGTTTGGATTTGGAAGAAGTATTGATTGCTCTTAGCGTAAGTGTAGGGACAAATCCGGCCGCCCAGCTTGCCATGGAAAAATTAAAAGAACTTGCCGGATGTGAAGTTCATATGACACATATCCCTACACCGGGTGATGAGGCAGGTTTACGAAAGTTAGGAGTGAATCTTACCAGTGATCCTAATTTTTCTTCAAAAAGCCTTTTCGTAATATAGAAGTGGAGGTAAAAGTATGAGTGGAGTTTTTGGGGTAGTTTCTAATAAAGATTGTGTAGATGACCTGTTTTATGGTACGGATTACCATTCTCATTTGGGAACCGAATTTGGAGGCCTGGCCGTGTTAGGAGAAGACTTTTACCGTCAGATCCATGATATTAGCCAAAGTCAGTTTAAGTCTAAATTTTATGATGATTGTAAGCGGATGCGGGGAAATAAAGGCATTGGTGTTATTAGTGACAATAATGAGCAGCCGATGTTTCTTAATTCAAAATTCGGCCCGTTTTGTCTTGTAACCAGCGGGCTTATAGAAAATTCCGGGAAATTGACAAAAATGCTTCTTAAAAAAGGTATTTCTTTTAGCGAAATGAGTAAAGGAGTGGTTAATGTTACGGAATTAATAGCAAAACTGATTAATTGCGGCAGCAGTCTTATTAAGGGTATAGAAGAAATGTTTCAGGTAATAGAAGGATCCTGTTCTTTTTTGTTATTGCATAGCGATGGGGTATACGCTGTCAGGGATAGCCGGGGACATACTCCTCTTATTGTAGGAAAACGAAAGAATACCTGGGCGGTGACCTCAGAGAGCAGCGCTTTTCCTAACAACAAATTCGAAGTAGTGAAGTATCTTAACCCCGGGGAGATAATTTTGATTGAAGACTCAGGAATGAAACAGAAAAGCCCGGGGAATAAATCCTGCCAGATATGCGCCTTTCTCTGGATATATACCGGTTTCCCGGCTTCGAGTTATGAAGGGATTAATACCGAAGTAGTCCGCGAGCGATGCGGCAGAGCATTGGCCCGGCAGGATAAAGATATTGAAGTGGATTTAGTTGCCGGCATACCGGATTCAGGCATTGGCCATGCTTTGGGATATGCTATGGAGTCAGGTAAGCCGTTCAGGAGGCCGTTGGTAAAGTATACTCCGGGATACGGCCGGAGCTATACACCGCCATCCCAGAAAACCCGGGATTTAGTTGCTACCATGAAACTGATTCCTATAAAAGAAATAATTGAGGGCAATAGAATTATTATATGCGAAGATTCCATTGTCAGAGGAACCCAGCTGAAGAATTTTACGGTAAAGAAACTCTGGGATTGCGGAGCTAAAGAAATTCATGTCAGGCCTGCTTGCCCGCCGCTTATGTTTCCCTGCAAATTTTGTCTTTCGACTAGGAGTATTGATGAGCTTGCTGCGCGAAAGGCTATTCGCAGTATTGAAGGTCATGATTTGGAAGATGTGACAGAGTATATTGACCATAATTCCTCAAGCTATCAAAAGATGGTGAAATGGATTGCCAAAGATTTGGATGTTACTACACTTAGATATCAGACTGTGGATGATATGATTAAAGCTGTTGGTTTACCCCGGGAAAAGCTCTGTCTTTATTGCTGGACAGGTGAATCCCCGGAATCAGAAAGCCGGCGGCAAAAAAGATAATTTAATAGTATAGGAAATTCCTTTTTGAATACAGATGGACACTGTTAATAAAAGATAAAGAAAAATTAAGAAAATAAGAAAAAATCTCACGCAAAGGCGCCAAGGCGCAAAGGCGCGAAGGTAAAGAAAGTATATGACTGTCTGCCATAGGCTCCTCCAAAGCGGATCCGCCTGTAGGCGGAAGATCCGCCTCCGGCGGAAAAATGGATAGAAGGGTAAAAGAAAAAGGATAAAACCATAGATTCGGCATTTCAAATTCATAAGAGGCTTGGGCTGGGACTTCTGGAATCTGTATACGAAATTGTTTTGGTGTATGAATTAAAAAAAAGAGGCCTGAAGGTTAAACGGCAGGTGCCGGTTACTATTGTTTATGATGATATAAAGTTCGATGAGGGATTCAGAGCGGAGCTGATTGTAGAAGAAAAAATATTGTAGAGCTTAAGTCTGTTGAAAAGGTAGTTCCTGTCCATAAAAGACAATTGTTAACTTATCTCAGGTTGGCAGAGGAGAGGTTGGGATTATTAATCAATTTCGGTTCGGAATTAATACGTGATGGCGTATCAAGAGTTGTCAATGGGTTGTAAATTTAAAATCTTAGCGCCTTTGCGCCTTTGCGTGAGAATGGCTTATAACTTGTTAGAAGAACTTTGTGCGCTGTTTATGAATCTGAAAAATTATGGGAAATACGATGAAAATATTAAAGAGTTTAGTGTTAACAGATATTCAGGATACGAGGATTAGTGAAATAGAGATTGAAGCAGGAAATATTGCCGTTAAAGCTCAACCCGGGCAATTTGTTATTCTGATGGTAAACGAAACCGGAGAAAGGATTCCTTTAACTATTGTGAGTTCTGACCCTAAAAGAGGACTTCTTACTTTAATCTTTCAGGAAATAGGTTATTCTACTAAATTGTTAGGGACACTGAAACCCGGGGATTCCTTATATTCTTTAACCGGCCCTTTAGGCCACCCTACACTTTTGAAAAATTATGGGAACGTGATAATTGTCGGAGGCGGAGTGGGTATCGCCGAAATTTTACCGGTAGCAAAGGCATTAAAGGATTACGGCAATAAAATTTATTCTATCCTGGGGGCGAGGACGAAGGAGTTATTAATTTTAAAAGATAAGATAAAGAATTACTCGGATGAATTATATCTTACTACTGATGACGGCAGCTTAGGAGAAAAAGGGTTTGTGAGTATGGTTTTAGAAAGAATTTTAAAAGAAAACAGTGATTTCCAGTGGATATATTGTGTCGGCCCGGTTTCTATGATGAGAGTGGTTTCTCAAATAACCAGGCCATATCAAATAAAAACAACGGTATGTTTAAATACGATTATGCTTGATGGGACCGGGATGTGCGGAAGCTGCCGGCTTACTGAGGCAGGGAAAGTAAAATTTTGCTGCGTGGATGGCCCTGAGTTCGACGGCCATCAGGTTGATTTTGAGGAGTTGATTCAGAGACAAGGAAGATTCATAAGCCAAGAAAAACAGGCAATGCAAAAATTACAGTAGTAGGGGACGGGCCTGCCCGTCCCTTTAATAGGGGGCCTGCCTGTCCCTTTGACAAAATATAAATATTTTAATAACGAACGGGCATGCCCTGATGGGCACAGGCAGGGGTGTCCCTGTTGATAACGATGAGCGAAGCAAAGATTACTAAAATATCATTAGATAAACGCAAGACTACATTCCAGGAAGTTTCTTGCGGGTTCAGTAAAGACGAGGCTTTAAAAGAAGCCGCAAGGTGTATTCAGTGTAAAAATGCTCCTTGTGCTAAGGGGTGTCCTGCGGGAATTGATGTCAAAGAGTTCATTCGTTTGATTAAGGAAGAAGATTATAGCGGTTCTATAAAAAAGATAAAAGAAGCCAATAGCCTGCCTGGTGTCTGCGGGAGGGTGTGCCCTCAGGAAGAACAATGCCAGGTGAGTTGTGTTTTTAATAAAAAAGGCAATCCCATACAAATCGGTTATTTGGAACGTTTTGTTGCCGATTGGGAATTCCGTGAATCTGCGGAGTCTAAATCCCACCTCTTAAATACAAAACCGGAAGGCAAAAATAAAAAAGCGATAAAGGTAGCGGTAATTGGTGCCGGCCCGGCCGGGCTTACCTGTGCCGCGGATTTAATAAAAGAAAAATTTGAAGTTTATCTTTTTGAAGGATTGCATAAACCCGGAGGAGTTCTGGTTTATGGAATTCCTGAGTTTAGGCTGCCTAAGGATGTAGTGGATAAAGAAGTAGAATCTATAAAAAATCTGGGTGTGGTTGTTGCCACGGATTTTCTCATCGGCAAGACTAAAACCATGGAGGATTTAAGAAGAGAGGGGTTTAAAGCTTTTTTTATCGCGGTTGGCGCCGGGCTTCCCCGGTTTTTGGGTATTCCCGGAGAGAATCTTAACGGCGTTTATTCAGCTAATGAATTCCTTACCCGGGTGAATTTAATGAAAGCTTATCGTTTTCCTGAGTATGATACACCGGTTACTGTGGGTAGTAAAGTCGGTGTATTCGGCGCGGGGAATGTTTCTTTTGACTGTGCGCGCTGCGCCTTGCGTTTAGGCGCTAAAGAAGTACACATTATTTACCGGCGAAGCGAAAAAGAGATGCCTGCGAGAATCGAAGAGATAGAAAATGCCCATGAGGAAGGTGTGCAGTTTCATTTGCTCACTTCTCCTAAGGAGATAACTTCTGACGGACAAGGAAACGTAAACGGAGTTGTCTGCGTAAAAAACCGGTTAGGTGAGCCTGATGCTTCAGGCAGGCGTTCGCCGGTACCTGTAGAAGATTCTGAATTCAGCATTGAATTGGATACGGCAATAGTTGCCATAGGGACTTCGGTGAATCCTCTTTTGATTTCTACTATTAAAGATTTGCAGTTTACAAAAAGAGGTTATATAAAAGTTAATGAAGACTATCAGACTTCAATTCCTGATATCTTTGCCGGGGGGGATATTGTTAGTGGCTCGGCAACGGTAATCAGCGCGATTCAGCAGGCAAAGATTGCTGCCCGGGCGATTAAAGAATACCTTTTAATAAAAGCATAATCCCTTTTTAATGCGCGATTTTTAAACTTAAATTGCCTTAAAATTGCGCATTTTTAGTTCAGGAAGAAAGACTTGACAGGATTTACGGGGCGTAGTATATTGAAAAAACTAAAAAAAGCACAAAGGAGTGCTTTCTTTAGATGACAGAGGTGTCCAATTCATAAAGGGAAGGGGCATCTTTTTTTTTGGACAATTAGAGGATAAGATATGGCTATAGCATTGAATAAACTCGATAAAATACTGAAAGGCAGGGAAGGTTCTTCCTTTGAATTAATTGAAGTTTTGCAGGATATTCAGAGAGACTATAGGTATCTTCCTGAGGAAGTATTAAGAATTGTTTCTGAAAAGTTGAGTGTGCCTCTTATTGAGGTGTTTAAAGTAGCAAACTTTTATAAAGCTTTTACTCTTAAACCGCGGGGCAAGCATCTTATTACAGTATGTATGGGAACAGCCTGTCATGTTAGGGGAGCGCCTAAGTTCTTGGATGAGGTATTAGGGCAGCTTAAAGTTAAACCGGGGGAGACTACCGAAGATGGGGAGTTTACGGTTGAAACAGTTAATTGTTTAGGTGCTTGCGCCTTAGGCCCGCTTGTAGTGTTAGACGGGAAGTATTGTGACCATATGACCACGGCAAAATTACGCGTTTTAATACAAGAAGTCCGTGGTAATGCTAAAAAAAAGTAAAAATATCATGAAAACGATAACTAATACAAATGATTTAAGAAAGCTGTCAGAAAAATCAAAAGAAGAAAATAAGAAATATGATAAGATTGTTACCCTTTGTGCCGGCACGGGTTGTTGTGCTTCGGGATGTTTACCGGTGATAACTTCTTTGCGCGAAGAATTGGAACGTAAAAATTTAACTCAGAATGTGAAAATTAGGACTACCGGTTGCCATGGATTTTGCGAGCAAGGGCCTCTTATGGTTATAGAACCGGGAAATATTTTTTATTGTCATGTTAAACCCGAAGATGTCAGTAGAATAGTTTCACAGACCCTAGAGCAGGATAAAGTTGTAGAAGACTTATTATATATGGATTCTATTTCTAATAAGAAGATTCCCTATGAAGCTGATATCCCTTTTTATAAACTTCAGGATCGAATTGTTCTTATCCAGAATAAATTAGTTGATCCCTGTAATATTAACGATTATATAGCTAATGCCGGATATTCGGCATTGACTAAGGCTTTGACAACTATGAACCCCGGTGAAATTATAGAGGAAATTAAGAAGTCAGGCCTTCGAGGTAGAGGTGGAGGCGGATTCCCTACGGGAAAAAAATGGGAATTTTGCCGGAAAGCTAAAGGCAACCCTAAATATGTTATTTGTAATGCTGATGAAGGGGATCCCGGTGCTTATATGGATAGAAGCATTTTAGAAGGTAACCCTCACGCGGTTATTGAAGGTATGCTTATCGGAGCCTTTGCAATTGAGGCAGAGCATGGGTATATATATGTTAGGAATGAGTATCCCCTTGCGGTAAACCATGCCAAGATAGCCATTCAACAAGCAGAGGAATTAGGGCTTTTAGGTAAAAATATCTTAGGAAGCAAACTTTCATTTGATATAAAGATCGCCAGAGGCGGCGGCGCCTTTGTCTGCGGAGAATCATCTGCCTTAATGGTTTCTTTAGAAGGTAAGGTCGGAGAGCCAAGGCCTAAGGATATTCATACTACAGAAAAAGGTTTTATGGATTTACCCACAAACCTCAATAATGTTGAAACCTGGGCGAATATCCCTTTCATTATTAATAAAGGAGCTTCCTGGTTTGCTTCTAAAGGTACAGCTAAAAGTAAAGGGACAAAGATTTTTGCCCTTACCGGGCAAATAAAAAATACCGGATTAGTTGAAGTGCCTATGGGTATTAGTTTGCGTAAGATTATATACGATATTGGTGGCGGCGCTTCAAATGGTAAAAAGATAAAAGCTGTTCAAACCGGCGGGCCATCAGGAGGATGTCTTCCTGAGAAGTTATTTGATTTACCTGTAGATTTCGAAGCATTAGCTGAAGCCGGTTCAATGGTTGGTTCTGGTGGAATGGTAGTAATGGATGAATCAACCTGTATGGTTGATGTTGCCAGGTATTTTTTGGAATTTCTTATAGATGAGTCTTGCGGTAAGTGTGTTCCCTGCCGGGTGGGGTTGAGCAGGATGTTAGAGATAATAAACGATATTACCGAGGGGAGAGGAACGGAAGAAAAATTAAATCTTTTAGAAGAGACAGCCCAGACAGTATCTATAGCCTCACTATGTGCTTTAGGCAAAACCGCTCCTAATCCGGTATTATCAACGATAAAATACTTTCGCTCTGAATACGAAGCGCATATAGAAGAAAAACGTTGTCCGGCCGGAGTATGCCGGGAATTGATTCATTATTCTATTAATAAAGATAAATGTAAAAGCTGTGGGGCTTGTTTAAAAGCTTGTCCTCATAATGCTATTTCAGTAAAAGAGAAAGTTTATATCATTAATGATGAAGCTTGTCAGAAATGCGGTATTTGTAAAGAATCGTGTAAGTTTAATGCAATCGATATTAAATAAAGTCCGGCTTTACGGTGATAATTAAGGAGAATGAATGAGTGAATATGTAACCCTTACTATTAATGGAGCAAAAGTAAAAGCGCCCAGGGGCAGTTCGGTTTTAGATGCTGCTTTAGATTATGGTATATGTATTCCCCATCTTTGTCATATGCGGGATCTTACTCCTATCGGAGCCTGCCGGCTTTGTATTGTGGAAGTAGTAACAAATGGAAAATCTAAAGTTACCGCTTCTTGTACTCTGGACGTACAGGAGGGGATGGTTATTTTAGCGCATACGGAAAAGATACTTAAAGCACGAAAAAATATTGCCGAGATGTTAGTGGCTCAGGCGCCTAATTCGCGCGCTATCCAGGATATTGCTTTAAAGTGTGGAGTTAAGCAAGTAAGGTATCCTTTTAGAAATGATAATTGTGTTTTATGCGGGCGTTGTGTCAGAGCTTGTACTGAAATTTGGCAGTCTAAATCTTTAGGATTTGTGGGGCGCGGCAAAGAGCGCCACGTAGCTTTACCCTTTGATAAACGTCCGGAATTCTGTAAGAGATGTAATGCTTGTATCGATCTTTGTCCGATGACAATTACCCCATGTCCCGGGCCTATGAAGAAGGGAGAGGAAGCTCTTTGCGGATTATGTGAATCACAACTGTCAATGGCACAGGATATGCAGGATAGTTGTGTGGATTGCAGGTTAGGAGAGGGGTTTGATTGTGTTAGAAAAAAGCCATAAAAATTTCAAGAAACAGGGAGGATAATAATGAATTTACAACAACCAAATGCGAATGATGTAACCCAGACAGCGAACAGGTCTCGGAATATTGTGCCCGGGTCAGGGTTATGTACGCGTTGTATTGATGGATGCCGGGGGAATTGTGAAGTTTTTAAAGCTACTTTTAGAGGACGTGAAGTAATTTATCCCGGCCCTTTTGGTGAAATTTCAGCCGGAGGAGATAAAAATTATCCCGTAGATTATTCACATCTTAATATCATGGGGTATGCTATGGGTGCGAAAGGACTCCCCGAAGGAGTTAAAGGTGACCCTGATACTGCAATTTTTCCCAGGGTTAATACTGAAACCGAATACGGGTGGGATAAAAAGGTTAAAATGAGAGTCCCTGTTTTTACCGGTGCATTAGGCTCAACAGAAATCGCCCGTAAAAACTGGGAGCATTTTGCTATTGGTGCCGCTATATCCGGAGTTACTCTTGTTTGCGGGGAGAATGTTTGTGGTATTGACCCTAAACTCGAGCGGGATTCAAAAGGAAAAGTTATTAAGGCGCCGGATATGGATAGACGTATTGCCTTGTATAAGAAGTTTCACGAAGGTTATGGCGAAATTCTAGTTCAGATGAATGTGGAAGATACACGTTTAGGTGTAGCTGAATACATGAGAAAAAAACATAATTTGGAGACAATTGAACTTAAATGGGGACAGGGAGCAAAGTGTATTGGAGGAGAAATTAAAGTTAAGAGTTTAGATAGAGCGCTAGAACTTAAAAAGCGGGGATATATTGTTACTCCTGATCCGACTCTAGGAGCAGTCCGGACAGCTTATAAAGCAGGGGCAATTAAGGAATTTGAACGTCATTCCCGTCTTGGGTTTGTAACTGAGAAAGATTTTTTTGCTGAGATTAAGCGTTTAAGGAATTTAGGTTATAAGAGAATAACTTTAAAAACCGGTGCCTATCCGATGAGAGAATTGGCCATGGCGATAAAATATTCTTCGGAGGCTAAGATTGATCTTTTAACAATCGACGGGGCTCCCGGCGGGACAGGGATGAGTCCCTGGAGAATGATGGAAGAGTGGGGGATACCTACTTTCTATTTACAATCTATGGCCTATGAAATATGTGAGAAGCTTGTTAAAAAAGGAATGCGTGTTCCTGATATTGCGATTGCCGGAGGATTTTCCAGCGAAGATCATATTTTTAAAGTATTATCTATGGGCGCGCCCTATGTAAAAGCAGTTTGCATGGGAAGAGCGTTTATGATTCCCGGTATGGTTGGTAAAAACATCGGATATTGGATTGAAGGTAAAGACTTGCCGACTACTGTTTCCCGCTATGGAAAAGTTCCGGAAGAGATATTTGTCTGTTACAAAGAACTTGAAGAGAAATATGGCGATAGGATTAAAGAAATTCCTTTAGGCGCGATAGGAATTTATAGCTTTTCCCAGAAGATTAAAGTGGGCTTGCAGCAGTTTATGGCTGGAAGCAGAAATTTCAATCTTTCAACTATTTCCAGAAAAGATGTCATTTCTCTTACTGAGGATGCGGCTAAAGTTTCCGGCATCCCTTATGTTATGGATGCTTATAGGGAAGAAGCAGAAGAGATTTTGGGGTAAGATAATTCTCATGCAAGTAAAGGCAGGTTCGTATAGTATATGAACCTGCCTTTTTCTTTTTTATGATTTTATCTGTTTACTCTTTTTGTTTAGAATAAATAAAAATGCCGGAAAGCAAAATTACAAGGGTTAGGTCAGTGGTTCCGGGATTTTGTGATAAAAGAGGAAGAAGATAAAGGTTTTCCCGGTTTCATTAACCTTATTGGCATTGAATCTCCGGGGCTGACTGCCTGTTTAGTCATAGCTGGAATCGTCAAAAAAATTGTTAAAACTGTTGACAATAATCTTTTAATATGTTAAATTAAATATAACAAAGAGGTTTTTACCCGGCAAAGCAGCCCACTCAGAAAGGAAAAGAGTGGGATTTTTTATTCCCCGGCAGAGCAGCCTATCCTGATCAAAGCTGATTTTTTCCATATTAAATTGTATTTTAGGTGGTTGATTTAATACAAAACCTTGATAAAATAGGTTAAGAATACAGATTATGCAGGGCAAAGGCAAAACATCTGAAGAAATTATGTAAAAAGAGGAGGAATCATGGGAAATAATAATTTAACTAAAAAAGATATTTTGAAAATAGTAAAAGAAAAAGATGTTAAATTTATAAGGTTTTGGTTTGCTGATATTACCGGCCAGATGAAAGGGTTTGCTATAACTAAAGAAGAGTTAGAGCATGCTCTTGAAGAAGGTATGGGGTTCGATGGTTCATCGATTAAAGGGTTTGCCCGGATTGATGAATCGGACATGATTGCTATGCCGGATCCTTCTACATTTACTCTTTTGCCCTACAGGCCTAAAGAAAAAGCAGTCGCCGGCATGCTTTGTGACATTTTAAACCCAGACGGTACTCCATATCAGGGAGATTCCCGTTATATATTTAAAAAAGTTTTAGCCGAGGCAAAGAAAAAAGAATATGATTTTTATATAGGGCCTGAGCTGGAATTTTTTATCTTTAAGGATGAGAAGTCCACACAGATCTTAGATGAAGGAGGATATTTTGATATTACGACTTTGGATGCGGGGAACGAAGTCAGAAGAGAAATAATTTTAACTCTTGAGGAGATGGGGGTTCAGGTTGAATATTCTCACCATGAAGTAGCCCCTTCCCAGCATGAGATTGATTTGCGGTATATTGAGGCCTTATCCATGGCTGATGTGGTTATGCTTTACCGGATGGTGGTTAAAGAGATAGCTCAAAAACACGGTTTATACGCGACATTTATGCCTAAGCCTATATTTGGACAGAACGGTAGCGGTATGCATACTCATCAATCTCTTTTCAAAGGTGATCGCAACACCTTTTTTAATTCCAAAGATAAGTATTATTTATCTCCTGAAGGAAAGGCGTATATTGCCGGTATCTTAAAGCACGCGAGAGAAATAACGCTTATCTGTAACCAGTGGGTGAATTCTTATAAAAGATTGGTTCCCGGATATGAAGCTCCGGTATATCTCTGTTGGGCAAGAAGGAACAGGAGCGCGTTAGTAAGAGTTCCCATGTATAAACCCGGAAAAGAGAAAGCCACAAGAATTGAGTTTCGTTCACCTGATCCCGCGTGCAATCCTTATCTGGCGTTTGCCTGTATGCTTGCCGCGGGCTTAAAAGGCATAGAAGAAAAATATCCTTTGGCTGAACCTTTAGAAAGAGATGTCTATCATCTTTCGCCTGAAGAGATGAAAGACTTAGGCGTAGAATGTTTGCCGGGAAGCTTAATCGAGGCAATTGAAATTTCTGAAAACAGTAAGCTTTTAAAAGATACGCTGGGAGACCATATCTTTAGCAATTTCATTTTAGGAAAAAAAATGGAATGGGATGAATATAGAAAAAGAGTCCATGAGTACGAAATAAATACTTATCTGCCGGTTTTGTAAAGGTAGGAGACGAACTACGGAAGACAGATAGGAAGTTAATTCTTGACTTCTGTCTTCTGAGAACATTATGGCAAAAACAGCTTATAAAAATTATTTAAACACTTTAAGCGAAATAAGTAAAGCCATTACCAGTGAGCTTTATCTTGAGGATGTTTTAAAACTTATTGTTACTTTGACAGCCAATGTAATGAAAGCAAAAATTTGCGCTCTCTGGCTTTTGGATGAGAAAACAAAACAGCTTAAGATACGGGCGACTCAGTCTATGAGCAGTGAATATTTGAAAGAAAGAAGTATTAAGCTTGGCGAAGGCATTGTGGGACTGGTGGCAAAAGAGAAAAAGCCTCTGGTGATCCCGGATGTTTTAAAAGATTCTAAATACAAAGAGAAAAAATTAGCACAGAAAGAGGGTTTGATCTCGATGTTGAGCGTGCCGATGATGGTAAAAAGAAAAGTTATAGGAGTTGTTAATTGCTATACTACCATAGCTTACAAATTTACAAAAAGTGACATGGACCTTTTGAGTGTAATAGCTAATCAGGCTGCTGTAGCAATCGAAAATACCGAGCTCATGGTGAAAACCAGAATAATCCAGGAAGAGCTCGAGACCCGGAAAAGAGTGGAAAAGGCAAAAGGAATATTAATGAAAGAGCAGGGTCTGCCGGAAGACGAGGCCTATAATTTAATACGGAGATCCAGTATGGACCGGCGCCTTTCTATGAAAGATATAGCTGAGGCGATAATCCTTTCTTCTGAACTGCGGAAAAAACCGTAAAAAATTTAACAAAGAAGTTTTTTTGCGGTATATTTAAAGGCCAAAGACGGCATAAAAGCGAAGAAGCTCCATAAAAAACGGAGTTTCTTTTTGGGACAAAGATGCCCTTATTAAGCAAAGATGAACGCTTGATAAGGGCCTTTTTTATTTATAAGGATAGAGATTTTTGATTATGGAGGTGATGAAAATGGAATTTAATATTTTTGTGGAACGGTTAATTCCTAAATTGAGGGCTATAACGAGAAAACTTGATAGAAACTATTCTGTATTTGATTATGAAGATTTGTATCAGGAAGCATTGTTCCATTTATGGGATATGTACAGGAAAAAGGAACTCTGCGATAAGACCGATAGCTTTATTCTTCAAGGGTGTTTTTTCTTTTTGAAAAATTATATTCGAAAGACCTATAGAAGGCTTGATTATTGTTCAGTAAGCCTGAATAATATTCTCAGTGACAAAGATGATACATTTGAGTGCCTTTTATCTTTAACCAATAAAGAAGAGGTTTTTTGTGCGATAAGCGCAAATATAACGACAGGGGATGTTGAGAAGTTATTAACTCTCAAAGAAAGGAAGATTTTTAGGTTGGGTATGCGCGGTTTATCAACAAGAGAAATCGGGAAAGCCGTAGGCATTTCCCACGTAATGGTTGTAAGGATTGGGAAAAGAATACGTATGAAATGCAGAGGATTTAAAAAGGAGATGATAGTGAATTAACCCGAAAGATGTATGCTTCGCGGACATTTTTTTTGGTTAATGGTTACCAGAAGGAAACTTTTTTTACTTGTATAAATGAGAGCTTGTTAAACAAAACATATTTAAGGGAATCAACACATTGATGTGTGAAAAACAAAGGCGTTCGTAGAAACGAACGTTTTTTTTATTTTAGATAATGGCGTCTTCAAACCCGCGGAAGGGAAAGAAGACGCTTTTTTATTATACAGAGGAGGTGACAGGATGAAAAAGATTGAATGTATAATACGCCAGGAAAAGTTAAAAGAGTTAGCTGAGGATTTACGTCTTGCGGGAATAGCCGGGCTTACTGCGACTGAAATTAAAGGCTTCGGCAAGGAGACTACCCGCCCGGAGAATTACCTGTTTTTACCTAAGACTAAGATAGAAATTTATCTTGCTGACGGGCAGGTCGAGGAAATCATTGCCACAATTATAAAGGCCTGTCAGGAAGATAAGTTCGGTAGTGGTAAAATCGTGGTTTTACCGATGGAGGAGTGTATCCGTATAAGGACAAATGAACGGGGTGAGAATGCTTTATTTTGAAAGGAATGTCGATTTAAGGGGGGATGTGAGTTCATGGGATACGCTTGAAGTGGATAGTAGTTTGGGGCTGGATGGAAGTAATTACGCAGGTCTGGTTTCTCCCGCGGGTAAAGGGATTACCTGTAAGGTGAGTAAAATTGGGGTTTGGAAAAAGGAGGTATTTTGAGATGAAGATGCTGTTTGCGAAAACAATGGCTTTGGCAATCGGTTTTATGTTAGTAAGCGTAACATTTTTGGGTGCAGCTTGGGCAGGCGAAACATTGTTGTCGGAATTAGATATTGAGGCTTCGGGTAGTTTGGATGTTTATAACCGTTACGTCTGGAGAGGGTTTACCTTAGATACAGATCCTGTGGTTCAGCCGGGATTTTCTTTAAGCGGTTATGGAGTTACTGCATCTTTTTGGGGCAGCTGGGATGCTGATAATAACGATGCTTCTAACTCCGACGAAGTGGATTTTGTGGTTGATTATACTAAAGAATTTGATGATTTCAGCGTTTCTTTAGGGCATACATATTATGATTTCCCGGGGTCAAGTTTGTACAGCCGGGAGTTTTATCTTGGAATAGCTATGTCTGATTTCCCGCTTTCTCCCAGCCTTACTTATTATCATGATTATGGTGATGAAGATAACGGGGGAGGAGACGGAGACTATGCGGTTTTAAGTCTTTCACAAGGTTTTGACCTGGTTGAGGAGTATGGTATTACTCTTGATTTAGGCGCCAGTGTCGGCTATAACCACGAGTTATTCATAACCGGAGATGGCGGAGATTTCTTAGGTAGTATAGGACTTACCGTCCCCTTAACGGAAAATTTAACAATGTGTCCGAGTGTTAATTATGCCGTACCTTTTTCTGATTTAAGCGATTCTAATGATGGAAACCAGGACAATAGATTTTATGCCGGAGTTAGCCTTGGCTACTCATTTTAATTTAAGGAGGTGAGGAATATGTTAAAGAAAATTTTCAGTACAAAGTTAAAATTAATCCTTTTTCTTTTGGGATTATTTACCATAACAGGAGGGATCTTGCCCGCGTTTGCCGAGGCTACGGCGGAATCGAACGCGGTTGCGATTGATACTGTTTGGACTTTGGTCGCGGCATTCCTGGTATTTTTTATGCAGCCGGGGTTTGCTATGGTTGAGGTAGGTTTTACCAGGGCAAAAAACGCTTCCAATATTTTAATGAAAAATCTTATGGATTTTTCTGTCGGTTCAATCGCCTTCTGGTTGGTTGGTTTTGGTATAATGTTTGGCTCGAGCGCTTTTGGGCTTTTTGGGACCAACGGTTTTTTCTTAAGCGCGGCTAACCCTTCTACAGGAGAGGGGTTATGGCAATTCGCTTACTGGATGTTTCAAATAGTGTTTGCCGCTACTGCCGCGACCATTGTCTCGGGATCAATGGCGGAAAGGACAAAATTTATTGCATATTTGATTTATTCAATTTTCATTTGCGCTTTAATCTATCCTGTGGTGGGTCACTGGATTTGGGGCGGCGGCTGGCTTTCAAGCAAAGGAATAATTGATTTTGCCGGCTCAACAGTAGTTCATTCTGTTGGGGGATGGGCGGCTTTGGCAGGTGCCATAATGCTTGGCCCCAGGCTTGGGAAATATACTAAGGCTGGAATTTCTAAGGCTATACCAGGCCATAATATCCCTTTGGCTGCTTTAGGCGTATTTATCCTCTGGTTTGGCTGGTTCGGTTTTAACGCCGGGAGTACAACCGCAGGAACTAACTTGAGTATTGCGACTATTGCTGTAACTACTAATTTAGCGGCAGCAGCCGCAGCAATAATGGCAATGTTTACAGCCTGGAAGAGATTTGGAAAGCCTGATACGAGTATGGCTTTTAACGGAGTATTAGCCGGCTTGGTAGCCATAACCGCTCCTTGCGCAAGCGTATCTCCTCTGAGTGCGATTATTATTGGAGCTGTGGCCGGCGTATTAGTAGTTCTTAGTGTTGAATTTATTGACAAGGTTTTACATGTTGACGATCCGGTAGGGGCAATATCTGTTCATGGAGTTTGCGGAGCATTCGGTACGCTTGCCGTAGGATTGTTTGCTCAGGCTTCTTACGGGGAAGCAAGCGGCGCTGGCGCTGTCAATGGCCTTTTTTTCGGCGGCGGATTAACCCAGTTTATCATCCAATTAACCGGTGTTGTCTCCGTGTTTATCTGGGTCTTTGGAGCAGCGTTAATCCTTTTTGGAATAATTAAGGTTACTGTAGGGTTAAGAGCATCGAAAGAAGAAGAACTTAAAGGCCTTGATATTAGTGAACACGGTATGGAATCATATTCCGGATTTCAGATATTTACTACGGAATAATCAAAGAAGTCCATAGTCCATAGACCACAGTCAACAGTGGACTATGGACTGTGGACTGAAAATAGGAGGGAAGAATGAAATTAATAATTGCGATGATACAACCACATAAACTACCGGACGTTAAAGAGGCATTATATGATGCCGAGGTTTATAAAATGACAGTTACCAATGCCTTAGGGTGCGGCCAACAAAAGGGTTACGCTGAAACTTATAGAGGTATTATTCATGAGGTAAACCTTCTCAAGAAAGTGAAACTTGAAATAGCAGTGAATGAGGATTTTGTCGAACCGACGGTTAAAGCGATTATTAAAGGAGCCAAAACCGGGAATATCGGCGATGGCAAGATTTTTGTTTTGGATTTGCCGGAATGCGTAAGAATCAGGACTGGAGAACGAGACGGGAAAGCAATCGGGTAGCTTAAGAGAGTTGAGAGCAGAAAGAATTTAGGCACATTGACGTGCAGTAAAACAAAGGCGTCCTGGAAAAGAACGCCTTTTTATATATTGGAAATTATTAAAAAAAGGGGTAGCTAAACTATGAGAAAGATTGCGATTTATGGGAAGGGTGGAATCGGGAAGTCAACAACGACCCAAAATATAGTAGCCGGACTAGTTGAAATGGGTAAAAAGATTATGGTTGTGGGATGTGACCCCAAGGCGGATTCAACAAGACTTCTTCTGGGCGGCCTTCATCAGACGACAGTTCTTGATACCCTCCGCGAAGAAGGTGAAGACGTTGATCTTGATGACGTTGTCAAAGAAGGTTATGGAAAGGTGAGATGTGTAGAATCGGGAGGCCCCGAACCGGGTGTTGGGTGTGCGGGCAGAGGTATTATAACCTCAATAAACCTTCTTGAGCAGCTTGGCGCCTATGACGATAAATACGCGCTGGATTATGTTTTTTACGACGTTTTAGGTGACGTAGTGTGCGGCGGTTTTGCTATGCCTATGAGAGAAGGAAAAGCGCGGGAGATTTACATTGTAGTGTCAGGCGAAATGATGGCTATGTACGCGGCAAACAATATTTGTAAAGGTATTGTTAAATTCGCGGATTCAGGCGGAATAAGGCTTGGCGGGCTTATATGCAATAGCCGCCAGGTTGATAATGAGGAGGAAATGATCAAGGAGTTCGCGAAGAAGCTGGGGACTCAAATGATTTACTTTGTTCCGAGAGAGAAGATGGTTCAAAAGGCTGAAATAAACAGAAAAACAGTAATTGATTTTGAACCCGGGCATGTTCAGGCCGATGAATACAGAGCACTCGCGGGAAAAATTGACCGGAATGAAACGTTTGTTATCCCTAAGCCGATAGATATGGAGATACTTGAGAATCTTTTAGTGGAATTCGGTATCGTATGATTTTAATAGTGAAAGGAGGATAGAATATGCCTATGTTAATGATACGGTCGATAGTCAGGCCGGAAAAAACAGATGCAGTGCTTGCCGGACTGCTTGATGCGGGATATCCTGCCGTTACTAAAGTAGCGGTTTTCGGCAGAGGAAAACAAAGAGGGTTAAAAGTAGGGGAAGTTACCTATGATGAACTTCCCAAAGAGTTGCTGATAACGGTAATACCTGAAAAAGATAAGGATTTTGTGATCAAGACGATAATCGAGAACGCGAAAACAAAAGATTCCGGGGCGTTTGGTGATGGCAAGATATTTGTTTCACCGGTTTTTGAAGTTTACACAATCAGCTCCGGTGTAAAAGAAGAGTGAATAAAGAGGTGTTTTTATGAAAGAGGTAATGGCAGTAATTCGTATAAATAAAGTTAATAAAACAAAAAAGGCGCTTGCTGAGGCAGGAATATCGTCTTTTACGGCTACCGGCAGGGTGCTGGGCAGGGGTAAAGGGATGGTTGATTACAGAATACTTCACGGCGCTGAAAATGGCTACCCGGAAGCAATAAGCCAATTAGGCCAAGGGCCACGGTTTGTCGCCAAAAGGCTTTTAACGGTTATCGTCTCAGATAATTTTGTAGAGAGAACGGTTAAGGCGATAATTGATACTAATCAGACAGGTAATGCCGGCGATGGAAAGATTTTTGTAATGCCTGTTTCTGAAGCCGTGAGAATTAGGACGGGAGAAAGCGCAAAAGGGGAATCAGGTAGCAGCGTTCTTGATTCATCGGGGGCATAACTATGAAAAAAAATAGAGATTTTCCAGATCCAGGCACAATCAAGGAAGATATTCTTACAAAATATTCTCCAAAGGTTGCGAAGAAAAGAAACAAGTCAATGATTGTCAACGATCCGGCAGTCGACCAGGAGATCCAGTCAAATGTAAGGACTATTCCCGGGATTATTACTCAGCGCGGATGCTGCTATGCCGGGTGCAAGGGTGTAGTGCTTGGGCCCACAAGGGATATTCTTAACCTTACACACGGGCCTATCGGGTGCGGTTTTTTTAGCTGGGCTACGCGGCGCAACCAGACCCGGCCCGGACCGGACGGGGATAATTATATGCCCTATTGTTTCTCAA
>JAGLUN010000003.1 GCA_023134705.1 Candidatus Omnitrophota bacterium
ATCGCGTATCCAGGTGTTTTTCAAACGCATTTTTCCGGTTAAGCTTAGGAAGCAGACTAAACCTCTTCCACAAATTCACTCTATCAATAAAAACTACCCCGTTTATATGATCGATTTCATGCTGAAATACTACAGACAGGATGCCTTCCGCCTCTATATCTAAAGGGTCCCCTTCCTCATCTAAAGCAGATACCCAGACTTTCCTTCCTCTTTTTATTTCAAGAGTTAACCCGGGGAAGCTTAAACAACCTTCTTCGAATTTTATTGCTCCTTCTTTTTTAATTATCCGGGGATTTACCAGTCTAAATATTTTGTCCCTTACTTCTATGACAATTAATGATAAATCCAAACCTACCTGATTTGCTGCTAAACCTATACCCTGGCTTTTTTTCATAAGGCGATACATTTCATCAAAAGTATTCTTTATCTGGTAATCAAACTTTTCTACCCTGTTGCAGCTTTTTTTTAAAATTTTATCGGGCCAGGTATGTATTTTTAATCCGGTTTTTCTCATCGAGTTCGACAAATTTTGTTTTTAAGTTTTTAATCTCTTCCTCCGAATATATTCCGTAGGAAAGAATTATTAATTTATCCCCTTTAAATCCGAGTCTCGCAGCCGGGCCGTTCAGACAGATTACACCGCGATTCTTGCTTCCTTTTATCACGTAAGTTTCAAATCTTGAACCATTGTTTAAATTTAAAACTTCTACTTTTTCTCCCTCCAGCAGATCCGCCTCTTTAATTATAGCTTCATCAATAGTAATACTTCCCTTGTAATAAAGCTTTGCTTCAGTTACCGTGGCATAATAAAGCTTGGATTTCAACATTATCCGCATCATTAATTTCTAACCTTCCTTTTGCCTTTTGAATCTCTGACAAGATTATAACTAAGAGCAGCTATCATAAGTTCTTCATCCGTAGGGATAACCAGAATCCTCGTTTTTCCGGGTATGACTTTGCGTAAATCCTTTTTTATACGGTCGATTGTTTCAACGCTGTTTTCCCCAATCCCCGCGGTAAAACATATCGCATCGGCTCCTCCTAAGATAAACCAGTAACTTCCGATATATTTCTCTATCCGGTAAATAAACATTTCTAAAGCAAGCTGCGCACGTTTATTGCCTTTGCGGATCTGATTTTTTATGACTCTGAGATCATTACTTACCCCCGAGATGCCTAATAATCCGCTTTTTTTATTTAAAACCATATCCGCCTGTCCGGGAGTTAACTTTTCTTTTTCCATAATATAAAGAACAACCGCGCAATCTATATCCCCGCAGCGTGTACCCATCATCAATCCTTCCAAAGGAGTAAATCCCATAGAGGTATCTACGGAACGCCCTTTTTTTATCGCGGTAATACTACATCCGTTTCCTAAATGACAAGTGATTAAATTTAATTTATTCAAAGGCTTTTTTAAAATTTCCGATGCTCTTTTTGCTACGAATTGATGAGAGCTCCCGTGAAATCCATATCTTCGTATTTTGTAATTCTTATAATATTTAACAGGAATAGCATACATATAAGCATACTCAGGAATAGTTTGATGGAAAGCGGTATCAAAAACTGCTATTTGGCAAACACCTTTTAAGACTTTCGAACAGGCCTTTATACCCTCTAAATTCGCCGGATTATGCAAGGGAGCCAACTTAGTGCATTCTTCTAATTTTCTTATCACTTCCTTATTGATAAAATGAGGCTCTCTAAACGTCTCTGCTCCATGCACCACTCTATGCCCGATTACTTCAATTTCTTTTAAACTAGTAACGCTTCTATTCTTAATAAGATTTTCAAAAACTTTTTTTACCCCTTGCGTATGAGTAGAAATAGAAGAATTTTTTTCTCCGATTCTCTCGATTAATCCTTTATCGATTAAATGTCCTTTAGGGAAAAAATAAAGTTTATATTTTATCGAAGAACTGCCACAGTTAATAATAAGAATTTTCATTTCTTCTGTGCTCTTATCACCGTAATCGCAGTGCAGTTAACTATATCTTCGGCAGAACACCCCCGGGACAAATCGCTACAAGGCCGCGAAGTTCCCAAGATTATAGGGCCTATTGCTTTTGCTTGCGCTAATCTCTCGGTGAGCTTATAACAAATGTTTCCGGCATCCAGATTAGGAAATATTAAAACATTGGCAGCCCCGGCTACATTACTTTGAGACACTTTTATTTTTGCTACCTCAGGAACGATTGCCGCGTCTGCCTGAAACTCTCCGTCAATAAGGAACTCGCTGTTTTTAGACTTCGCGATTGCTACAGCATCCCTGACTTTATCAATCCAGCGGCCTTCGGCGCTTGCTTTAGTGGAAAAACTTAAGAGGGCAACCCGCGGTTTAAATCCTAAAACCTTCTTGGCAAACTTTGCGCTTGAAATAGCGATTAACGCGAGCTGTTCACTTGTAGGATAAGGAATTACTCCGCAATCAGCGTAAACAAAAGTACCCTTTTCTCCGTAGCTCGAATTAGGCACAACCATAATAAAACAGCTGGAGATAAGTCCGATTGATTTATCTATTTCCAAACAGTTTAAAGCCGCTCTTATAACTGAAGAAGTAGTAAAGGTGGCTCCGGCCACAAACCCGTCGGCAAAGCCTTCGGATACAAACATTGCTCCGTAATAAAGAGGATTTTCCATTAACTCTCGCGCTTCTTCAAAACTAACTCCTTTAGCCTTTCTCTTTTCGTAAAAAACACTGGCGAATTCTTCCTGTTTTGCGGAATCAATATTGTCAGGCGTTAAAAGTAAAGGAATTGCGATTTTCTCTTTTTTGATATATTCTACGGCTTTGACTACTCTCTTATCCTCCGGTTCAGGAAACACTATCTTTTTAGGATCTTTTCTCGCTTTAGTCCTGATACCTTCAATTATCTTAACCATACCTCCTCCTTTTATAAAGCTTTAAATTCATGCGAAGCCTCTTTTTAGCCTTCAAGTTTTAACCAACAATAGAAATTAATATTACCATAGATTTATTAAGCCTTCAACATTAAAATAATATATACTTGACTTTTTCTAATAAAAATATTATAAATTTAGTATATAAGGTGAGATCGGATCATTGCAGGAAAACTTGATTGTATTCGGGCCTGCTTACAGAAGGCAGGGCTGCTTTTTGTTAGTTGAGGGAGAACAGGTGACTCTATCTTACAAGTTTCTTTGCCGGGCAATTAAAATTAGCTCTGGTAATGATTTATATGTACCTGTCTTACAAAATAGCGGTATTTTATAATTTTCGGTAGGGCAGAAAAATTTAAAAAGGAGAGAGCGATGCATAACACAGAAACAGGGAAACAAGCAGAGATAATTCAATTAGTAGTTTTTCGACTTGGGGATGAAGAATTTGGAGTACAGATCAATAAAGTAAAAGAAATCGTACGGTTAATCCCTATAACCCCTATTCCCAAAGCTCCCAAATTCATCGAGGGCATAGTAAATTTAAGGGGAGAGATTTTAGCTGTAATAGACCTATCTAAAAGGTTAGACATCCCTTCTAAGCCGCGGTCGGAAAGGACAAGAATCGTCGTAATAGAAATCAACGAGAATATAGTAGGAATGATTGTGGACGAAGTAAGCGAAGTTTTGAATATCCCCCTCAGTAACATAGAAAAGACCCCTCAAGTTATAGAATCCGACATTAAGCAGAAGTATATTACAAGTGTGGGGAAATTAAAAGACAGGCTCTTAATACTTATTGATTTAGCGGCCATTCTTTCTTTGAAAGAGGTTGAAGAGGTAAAAAACCTTGAAATAAAAAAAACAACTCCGGAAAAAAATTCTAAATCATAAAAGAAAAAGGTTGAATTAGGCGCAGATCAAAATAAAGTAGCGGGAAACGAGGATCGAGGATTGAGGATCTAAAAAATTTTACTTTCCCTGCTTGACTTGCTACTCGTTATTCTTGGAAAAGATTAAGCTCAACGCTTCCTGGCGTGTTTTATGGTTTGTTCTGAAAATTCCTCTTACCACACTGGTAACAGTTGAAGTTCCCGGTTTTTTTACGCCCCGCATAGACATACATAAATGTTCCGCCTCTACAATTACCATTACTCCTTTAGGTTTTAATTTTTTCATAAGCAGATCGGCAATCTCTGTGGTAAGACGTTCTTGGACTTGCAGCCTCTTCGATAAAACTTCAACTACTCTCGATATTTTACTTAAGCCGGTAATACGTTTATCAGGAATATAAGCCACGTGGGCTTTACCGATAAAAGGAAGCAAGTGATGTTCACACACCGAGTATAAAGAAATATTCCTTAAAAGGATTATTTCGTCATGTTTCTGCTCTAAAATAATTTCTAACTCCTTTTCCGGATTTCTCCCTTCTCCGCTTAATATCTCTTCATACATAAGAGCAACTCTCCGGGGAGTAGAAGCGATATCTTTCCTGTTTAAATCCGCTCCCACTGCTTCTAAAATCATTTTTACTGCCTTTTCAATTTTCTTTTTATCCACTCTTCACCCTCCTTTAAGGATTTAACAAACACCTATCCGCGTTACTTTCCAATACAAAAATTACTGAATATGTCTTTTAATATGCTCTCATTAGTTACTTTCCCCGTCAGCTTTCCCAATTTATCTAAAGCTTCCTTTAAAGAAAAACTCAGGAAATCAATAGAATAGCCTTCAGTTAAATAATGAAGGGAATCGAACAAACAGGTAGAAACCTGCCCTAATATATCTTTTTGTTTCCGGGCCAAAAATAAAAACCTGTCTTTTTTATTTATTCCTTTTCTATATACACTTTTAAACATCTTTTCTTCTAACTCATTCAGCCCTATCCCTTTCAATGCGCTTAACTTTATCTTTGGTCTTTTGAAAAGATTCATTTTTCTAAACTCTATCTTCTTCTCCAAATCTATCTTGTTTATCACAACCAAAGTATTCTTCTTTTTTACCTTTTCCCAAAGGAAAATATCATCTTTTTCTAAAGGCTGAGAATAACTTAAAAGCAATAAAATTATATCCGCCTCTTTAATTTTTTGGTAGGACTTTTCTAAGGCCTTCTTCTCTACAAAATCTCTGGGCTCCAAAATCCCCGCGGTATCATACATCCTTAAAGGGATACCTTTTATATTTATATTTTCTTCAATTACGTCTCTGGTTGTACCCGCGGTTTCTGCGACAATAGCTCTCTCTTTCTTAAGAAGACGGTTAAAAAGAGTGGATTTGCCTGTATTTGCTTTTCCGCATATTACACAATTTATTCCTTCTCTTATAACATCCGCTTCTGCTGACGTTTTAATTAAATCATCTATATACTTTTTTGCTTTTCTAACCTCTCTCGTTATTTTCGCCGGAGAAATCTCTATTCCATTCTCGGGAAACTGAAGATCAGCCTCTACTTTTATAAAAATATCTTTCAACTTATTGTTAACTTTTACCAGATTTTCGGAAAATTCTCCTTTAAGTTGTCTTGACGCTAATAAAAGCGCTTCTTCTGTTTTAGCCTCCATAACCTCTAAAATGCCCTGAGCTTGAATTAGATCTATCCTCCCATTTATAAATGCTCGATAAGTGAATTCACCCGGATTAGCTAACCTTGCTCCCTGGCGTAAAATCAGGCCTAAAATTTTATTTATTACCAGCATCCCCCCGTGAGAAGACACCTCTACCACGTCCTCTTTTGTATAACTATAAGGAGCTTTCATCATACTAACTAATACTTCATCAACTATATTCCCGGCTTTTTCTCCATAACTTCCTATTTGCTTTTTTTTGTTCTTAGATTGAGCCTTACCTTTTGAATTCCGTGTCCTATCTATAATCCATCCATAATGTAACGTATAAGACTTTACTTTTTTAATTTCCTTATTCTTTTTCGGCATAAATATTCTATCCATAATATGCACGGCCTTTTTGCCGGAGATTTTAATAACCCCCAAAGCTGAACTGGCAGGAAAAGTAGCGATTGCTGCGATAGTATCGTTACTGCTATAATCTTTCAGTAAATCTTTATTCATACCTATCTTTTTATAAGCTTTTTTATTTCCGCTATCAAGAAGAAAGAACCGGCTGCGAGGATTAAAGAATCCTTTTTATAAATCTCCAGCCCTAAATTTAAAGCTTCCTTAACGTTTTTTGCGGCAAAAGTCTTTTTTAATCCGATTCTTCGTTGCAAGTCATAACAGGATAAACTTCTGGGATTATTAAAAGCGGTGACGATTATATTCTTAAAATTTACTTTATTCAGCATATTTTTTATATCTTTATCGTTCGAAGCTGCAAAAATCAAAATAATTTCCCTCCCGGGGAAATAAATATTTATTGTTTTACCTAAAGCGGAGAAAGACGATGGATTATGCGCAATATCCAAAATTATTAAAGGTTCCCTTTTCACGATTTCAAATCTCCCTTCGATAAAACTATTCTTAATCCCTTTTTTAAACTCCAGATTTTTATTTATAATCCCTTCTTTTTTAAGTATGGACAACCCTGCTAAAACTAAAGAGGCATTTTCTATCTGATGATGTCCTTTAAGTTTTAGTTTTAGATTGGATATCCTGACAGGCTTGGGACAAAATTCTGATTGATCCCGGCATTCTAGGGAAGGCCGAAGTTTTACTTTTGTTCTAAGGGTTCCAGCTGAATTACCGCGATTCCGGAAAAGATTGATGGCAAGAGGATGGAACATCTCAGGAGCATGCCCGCGGTACTCAGATATAACCGCCTTAGGCAGATTATCCGCTTTAAAGCATGCCGCTTTAGTAACATCCGCCGCAGCAGCATTCTTCCCGCATTCTCCGCCAAAGGCGGATCCACCTCTGGCGGAATCCACGACCATGGCCGTGGTCTTCCCGCTAAAGGCAGGCCTTTTGGATCGCGAAGGCGGATAAAAATCAAAAACGGTAGACTGCCCATTTAATTTTACCTTACAAAAGTAAAAGTCTTTGCCCAAAATATACAGAGGGGCATTTAATTCCTTAGCTCTTTTTTTTATCTGCTCCAGAACTGAAGGCCTCTGGGAAGAACTAACTACGCTAATATTATTTTTTATAACTCCTGCCTTTTCATAAGCAATGTCTTTCAAACCCTTACCCAGTGTTTGAGTATGATCATAACCAATATGAGTAATAATAGAAACTAAGGGGATTACCACGTTAGTAGCGTCTAATCTCCCTCCTAGGCCAGTCTCTAACACCACGAAGTCTAAATTTTTTTCCCGAAAATATTTAAAGGCTATCGCGGTATAAATCTCGAAAAAAGTAAGTTTCCCATATCTTTTCGTAAATCTTAATCTTTCCAGAGACAACTTGAACTCCTCTACTATCTTCACCACATCCTTCTTAGCAATCATATAACTATAGATTGCAGGCTGATCTTTAACTCTCGTTTTCCTTGGTATCTCTTCTGCTCTCTGAACTCCTGTATCTCGCAGCTTATGCTTTGTAACTATTCTTATCCTTTCTCTAAAATCAAAAAAGTGCGGAGAAGTATATAAACCTACCTTATAGCCTGAATAAGCTAGGATGTAAGCACAAAACGTAGCACAGGACCCTTTACCTTTAGTTCCGGCAATATGTATTACTTTTAAATCCCGGTAAGATAGATTGAGAGTGCTCAATAATTTTTCTGTCCTCTTTAAATTTAAAGACTTTTTATACGGGAAAAAGCATTTTCGTTCGTAATCGATAAAGGAATCCAAATATTTTTTTACTTCACTATATTTGCTCATATCTTAACCCAGAAATCACGTCTGCATAAGAAAAGCGTTTATCCGCTTTCTACCCCTAACTGGCAGCAGACATAAAATAGATAATATTTTTTATAAGGAAACCAGGAAACTTCACGCACCAACGAAGTTGGTGCATTCAGGAGTTTTCCTTATGAAGTTCCTTGCCGGGCACTCAAAATTAGCGCTACTAATCATTTATATGTATGCGCTTTACAAAAGAATTACTTTTTATAGTTTCTTATACGGCAAGAAATCAGGAATTTTTTTCGTATATTACCCTCTTATTTTCTAATTTTATTTTTAACCACAAGATTTTCACGAGATTCTCACAAGATTGATATGAAAATATAGTTTTTAAATCATAATTTTAAAAAAACGCGTTTGTCTGTGTCTTTTTTTCTGTGTAAATCTGTGAAATCTTGTGGTTTAAATATTTTGTCCATCGGCGGATTCGGTGGTTGAGCACTTTATTAAGTATCCAGCGGAATCCTTTATCTTTTTCCTGTATTCCCGGCTTCCTTATTTATTTTCTTCTTTTTCATTTTCTTCCATTCTATTTTTACAGTATCGACAGCAGACAGGCTAATTTGACAAAAAGACTCCCGGATTGAATCACATTAAATGTTGCCCAAGCATGCCTTTTAAAGAGATTGTTTCAGCTAAAGGCTGATCCCTGTCCGCAGCAGACAGGTGCGAAGGCGAATAAAAAGGCGCTCTGGATAAAAAATACATGTGACTTTTGTTAGACAGGAAAAATGCTGCGCACTTTCCAGCCCGGAGCTGGTCTTCGATTAGTGCAATTTTTATTACCCAAAAAATGCAGTTGCATTTTTTTCCCATAGGGCCGCCTCCCAAATTTCCTTAGGGAGATTTGGGATTCTTTGGCGGGGTATGCCGAAAAAAATGCGCATCTTTTTATAATTGCATTTTTTCGGCGCAACGCAACTATTTAGGTTACTGAGCGTTATGAGCATTCTGCCTTTTCAAGTGCGAAGCCTGCCCGTTAGGGTATAGCATTTTTCCGGTTAATGACGGAAGTGACGAATATGCGTAAAAACCATGGATATTTTAAATTTATTACAAAGATCTATAATCTCTTTATCTTTTATAGATCCTCCGGGCTGAATCACAGCTTTTATCCCATATTTCTTCATCAGTTTTATAGAATCAGGCTTAGGGAAAAAACCATCGCTAGCCAACACTGTTCCTTTTGTTGATTTTGAAAATTTCTTAACTGCTAATTCCACCGCGCCTACTCTTGAAGGTTGACCGCCTCCTATCCCTAAAGTACGGTTATTTTTAACTATTACGATAGCGTTTGACTTTACAAACTTTACTACTTTCCAGGCAAAGATTAAATTGCTTAATTCTTTATCTGTCGGCTTTCGTTTACTAACTATTTTAACCCCTTCCTTACCTAAAACAATCTCATCGTTATCTTGGAAAAGATATCCAAAAGTGGTCTTTTTTACATCCATATAACTGGAACACTTCGTAAAATTCACTGCTAATAATCGTAAATTCTTCTTGGCAGAAAAAAGCTTTATAGCCTCTTTAGAATAATCCGGTGCGATGATGCACTCTTTAAAACCACTTTTAATAATTTCCCGGGTAGTCTTGCCGTCAACTTTCCGGTTTAATCCCACAATAGCCCCAAAACTTGAAATCGGATCCGATTTGTAGGCATTCGCAAAAGCCCGAAAAAGTTTCTTATCGACTGCTACACCGCAAGGAGAAGCATGCTTTACGATTACTGACGCCGGTTCATTAAAATCCCTCACTAGATTAAAAGCCGCGTCCAAATCAAAAAAATTATTAAAAGAAAGAGGTTTCCCTTGAAGTTGATGAAATGGTAAAGTTTGCGCATTTAATAGGCTATAAAGACTCGCTTTTTGATGCGGATTTTCCCCGTAACGCAAATTAATAATTTTTTCCATATTCCAGGTTAAAACGTCCGTACCTTTAAGAAAACTGTATATGTGCATATCATAATCTTTAGTAAGAAAGAAAACTTCACGGGCAAATTCTTTTAAAGTCTCTTCAGAAAGTGCTCCCTTATTCTTCTCTAACTCTTCGATAACCCTTTTATATTGAGTAAATGAGCTTATGCAGGCAACGTTTTTAAAATTCTTAGCTCCCGCACGCAGCATTGCCGGCCCGCCAATATCTATGTATTCCATCATTTGATCAAAGCTCATCTTCTCTTTAAGCATTTTTTCAAAGGGGTAAAAATTAACTACCACCATATCTATAGGCGTTATCCCCAAAGTCCTCAGCTCTTCCAGATGCAGAGGATTCTTCTTGTTGGATAAAATTCCTCCAAATATTCGCGGATGTAAAGTTTTTACTCTCCCGGAAAGGAACTCGGGAAAAGAGGTTATAGAATTAATCGTTTCTACATTGATGCCGCTTTTCCGGAGAAGAGAAGCAGTCTTTCCCGTAGAAATAATTTCAATATTTAAATTCTTTAATCTCTTGCTAAATTCTATTAATCCTCTCTTGTCCCAAGCACTAATTAAAACTCTTCGTATTCGTAACATAGAATTAGTTCCTTTAGTCTTTTTTCTCCTGCTTTTTAGCTTGCCCGATTATAGTTTGAGCAATCCGTGCGGGAACAACTTCATAGCGGGAAAAACTCATTGAATAGGTACCCCTTCCTCCGGTTACGGAACGAAGGTCCGAGGTATACTTAAACATTTCTGCTAAGGGAATTTGTGCTTTTACTGACTCATTTTTCCCTTTCATTTCCATACCCAAAACTTTTCCCCGGCGGGAATTTATATCTCCGGTAACCTGTCCCATAAATTCCCCGGGAACAACAATTTCCACATCCATAATTGGTTCCAGAAAAACACTTCCCGCTTGTTCCAAGGCTTTTTTTAAAGCCATAGATCCGGCAATCTGAAAAGCAATATCCGAGGAATCTACCGGGTGATAAGATCCGTCATAAAGTGTAATTCTAACATCAGAAACAGGGTATGACGCTAAAATCCCTTCCCGCATAGCTTTTTTTATCCCTTTTTCTACGGACGGGATAAAATTACGAGGGATAGTTCCTCCTACAATTTTATCGACAAACTCAAATTTTTTTCCCCGTTCTAAAGGCTCAATCCGGATTGAAACATCTCCGTATTGCCCCCGGCCACCGGTTTGCTTTTTATATTTATGGGACACCTCTATTGTTTTGGAAACCGTTTCAAAATAAGGAACTTTAGGCGTACCTAAATCTACATTAGCCTGATATTTCCTTTTCATCCGTTCAACAATTATATGCAAATGAAGCTCTCCCATACCGGAAAGAATAAGTTCTTTTGTCTGTGCGTCCCGAGACACTTTGCAGGTACGATCCTCATTTGTTAAACGCGCTAAAGCTGCGGAAATCTTATCTTCATCCTGTCTTGTCTTTGGCTTCAAAGAAGCAGAATATGCCGGAGAAGGAAATTCTACAGGAAGAAACTGTACTGCCCTTGAATTCACGCATAAAGTATCTTGAGTCTGAGTATCTTTCAATTTTGCCACGGCAACTATATCCCCGGCAGATATTGTTTCCTGAGGAATCTGTTGTTTTCCCTGCAAGACAAAAAGCTGTCCGACTTTTTCTTTATGTCCTTTTGTGACATTAAGTAATTCATTATGTGCGGCGGTTTTTCCCGAGAAGACTCTGAAAATAGTTAGTTGTCCTACAAAGGGATCAATGATCGTTTTGAATACCTGCGCACAAAAAGGGTGCTCAATTTTACTTTCTATCAATACTTCCTGATTATCTTTATCGTATGCGTTACGCGAACGGCACTCTCCTACAGAAGGCATCTCTTCAATCAAAGTATCCAAAAACATATCAACCCCTTCACCTTCTAAAGCGACTCCTCCAATTACAGGAAAAATCTGAGCATTAAGAATCGCTTTCTGTAATGCCGGAATAACTTCATCCTCTTCCAACGCCCCTTTATCCAAATACTTTTCTAAAAGTTCGTCATCACTTTCGGCAACTTGTTCAACAATTTCGCCGTATAAACCAGTATTTTTATCTTTATTTTTTAGGATAGGAATAACCTTGTCACCTTCAAGGAAACACATGCTGATAGCTTTTTTGGTTAAATTTTGCTGGATATCCTGAACCGTCTTTTTGTAATCGGTATCTTCCTTATCTAATTTATTAACAAAAAACATACAAGGAATATTCTCCTTACTCAAAAGCTCCCAGGCTTTTTCAGTTCCGACTGCAATTCCTTCGGTAGCATCAACCACAATCACTGCAAAATCAACCGCCCGTATACTTGTAATCAATTCTCCCACAAAATCTAAATATCCCGGAGTATCAATGAATTGCAACAGGTTCCCTTTGTAATCTCCACGCAGTACTGATAAATTAATTGAGCTCTTCCTCTGTTTTTCATCTTCTTCATAGTCACTAATAGTTGTTTGCTCATCTACTTTTCCTAAACGTTTTGTTACTCCACATTTAAAAAAAACTGCTTCGGTTAAAGTACTTTTCCCCGCCTGAGCATGTCCGCATAAAAGAAAAGTCCTTTTTTTCTTTAAGTCTTCCTGCATTACAACCTCCTTAGGCTAAAAATGCAATTAGAAAAATGGATTGCGCTTTATCTCTTGCTTTATTTTTTCCTATAGAAATTAGCTCCGGCAGATAAAAATCCGCAATATTCTTAAAATTCCATATCGGAAAAACTTTTTTTAATCTTAATTTTGCCGGAACTACAACGCACTTTTAAATACCATCTTACCGGTTAAAAGAATCTTATTATATTAAAAATAATCCTTTTCGTCAACCTTAGGACAAAAAAAGTTTGCTATTTCTTAGGGGAAGAACATCCTTTCTCTAGATAAATAGGCTTAAAAGCGCTGGATTTTATCCTGTAAGTTATTAGATACCAGTAAGTTGTGAAGATTATCACCCGGACAAAAATGACTAAGGGAGAAAAGACTGATATTTAAGGTTTTTATATTACTTTTTATCCGCCTACGCAGAAGACCACGGGCTTGCCCGTGGGGTGTTCCATAGTTTCCTATCCGGCAAAAAAGATGTCTTTAGGTCAAATAACTAACATCGCATCGCCAAAAGTAAAAAGTCTAAACCTTTTCTCCATAGCATAGGTGTAAGCTTTTTTTATTAAATCCTTTCCACAAAAAGTAGAAATAAGAATAAGATTGGTGGAAGCGGGAGTATGAAAGTTAGTTACTAACGCATCGACAATTTTAAATTTATATCCCGGATAAATATACAGGGAAGTACTATTTATTTGAGGTATAAGTGTAATTCTGTTCCCTTTTACTGTACTGGCAGATTCTAAAGTCCTTATGGCAGTTGTACCAACAGCAATTATTCTCCTCTTTTCATCTTTTGCCTGGTTGATAATTAAAGCAGTTTTCCGGGACACCTCAAAGGCTTCTTCTCCCATAGGATGGTCCCTTATATCCTGAGTTTTAACCGGGCGAAAAGTAGATAAACCGCAATGCAAAGTAACATAAACTATCTCTATTCCCTTGTTCTTAATTTTCTCCAAAAGTGAAGGGGTAAAATGGAATCCAGCCGTAGGCGCGGCGACTGCGCCTTCTTTCTCAGCAAAAACAGTCTGATAAAGATCCTCTTCATTTAATTCTTTTTCAATATATGGAGGTAAGGGCACCTGGCCGTATGTTTCTATTAAAAATTTTGCCCGGTAGGGCGAAAACTCAATCAATCTTGTTCCATCCACTGTTCTTGCAATTACTTTACCTTTTACTCCTCCCTCAAAACATAAAACATCACCTACCCTGGCACGCTTCCCAGGTTTAACCAAAACTTCCCAAAGCCCTTTCTTCCTCTCGCTTAAGAAAAGGATTTCTACCTTTGCTCCGGTAATCCTCTTTGCCGATAAACGTGCTTTTATAACTTTGGTATTATTTAAAACTAAGATATCTCCTTTATTTAAAAAATTGATTATATCTTTAAATACGATTTCCCGGAAACCCCCTTTTTTGTTACGGTCAATAATAAGAAGACGTGCTTTTTCTCTCGCTTTTAAGGGTTCCTGAGCAATTAATTCCCGGGGGAAAGTATAGTTAAAATTAGAAAGGTCAAAAATGTTTTCATCCATAATTAATTTATTTTATCAGCAAAAATGCTGATTTCAAGCTGAGAGAATGAGTATCAAAAAGCAGTATAAATACTCCAGGATTAAAATAGTTGCCTAAAACAAAAAATGGCCTTAAAATAAACACTTATGAAGAAACAAAAATTAAGCATCGTTTTAGATACCAATCTTTTTATAAATCCTGACTCACGTTATATTTTTGGTAAAACAGTTGAAGAGGCAATAAACGAATTTGCGGAACAACTTGCGAGAAGGGAAGAAATTAATTGTTTTATGCCTCCTTCCATATATGAAGAACTAATAAAGTTTATTGACCTTAAAAAAATTTCAAAAAAATTTATTCTTATAAACCGGAAGCCTCCTTCTAAATACGAAGTCCCCATTCCGGCGATTCTTCTTTACGAATTTATCGAAGAAACCCGTTCGAGAATAAATAAAGGCTTAAGGGTTGCTGAAAAACATTCTCGTAAAAGGGTTCGGGATATCTCAGAAGACGAAATCATAAAAAATTTACGTAATGAATACCGTATTGCTTTAAGAGAAGGGATTATTGACAGTAAAGAGGATTTTGACTTAATTCTTCTGGCTAAAGAACTAAACGCCTATCTAGCTACGACTGATAAAGGGCTTATAAAATGGGCTCAAAAACTGGGGATAACCTGCATTGACTCCCGGGGATTGAAGAATTTGTTGGAATAAACATTAAACTTCCAAAGACTTTAGATGTTAGATGCTTGATCCTTGATGCTCGTTATTTAAACGAGTATCGAGCATCGAGAATCTAGCATCAAATTCGCATTTCGAAATTTAATATCTTCATTTCACAATTGAGTTTAAAATTTCTTTTATAAGAAGCTCTAAAGTAACTATTCCTAAATTTCTTTTACCTTTTATAACCACAGCGATATTTTCTTTCGTATTTTGCATAAGAGTAAAAACATCATATAATTTCTGGCTTGCTCCGACGTGAATAACAGGGCGTATTACCTCATGCCAATCTTCATATTGCCCGTAGAATAAATCAAAAATATTTATATACCCGATAATCTCTTTATTCTTAAATACAGGATAACGTGTAAAGCCTTTAAGATTAGCTATGCTTAATATGCGTTCCAAAGGATCCGAATGGCTTATGCTTACAACTTTACCTAAAGGTATCTGAACATCTTTTAACTTAGTTTCTCCGAAATCAAAGATTTCTTCAATAGCCTCTTTTTCTCCTCTTTCCAGAATTCCCTCTTTCTGAACTTCGGCGACTAAAGCTTTTATTTCTTCTTTAGTAACGAAGAAAGAACGTCTTTTCGCTTTTCCCAAAATCAGCTTAACCAAGAAAATAGATGCTTTTTCAATAGTATAAACAAAAGGGGAAAAAATATTATTGAAAAATTTAAAAATTTTAGCTGTTTTAATACTTAGTTCCTCCCGGTAATATCTACCAATATTCTTAGGGATCAACTCCGCAAAAATAACAATTACCGGAGTAAATAAAAAAGTAATCCACAAATTACTCCTGGGAATATCCAAGTCTATAAGTAAATTCGTAGCTAAGGTTGAACTTATTACCAGGGATATATTTGTACCCACTAAGGCGGTAGCAAGAAATTTCTCGGGATTAGAGAGCAATTGATAAGCAAATAATGCTTTTTTATCTTTCTTTTTACGGCGGCGAAGTTTAAGCATATTAGAAGAAATGAACGCTATTTCACTGCTTGCAAAAAATCCCTGAAGAAGAATAAAAAATAAACAGCCCAACAAATAAATACTAGTCATCTCTTTAATTTTATAACCACACTTATTATTCTTTTTGCCGTGGCCCTTTGCACAATAAATTCTAAACCTTCGAATTCGAATCTCTCACGGGAATGAGGGATCCTTTCTAACTTAGAAAGGATGAACCCTGCTAAAGTAGGACTATCCTCGGGCAGATTCAGTTCTAATGCTGAATTAAGAATTTTAATCGGAGTTTTACCATACACTATCCATTCATTCTCCTGCAGTTTATCAATCATTTTGAGAGGAACTTCAAATTCGTCATAGATCTCTCCAAAAATTTCTTCTTTCACATCTTCCAAAGTAACCAACCCTTCTGTCCCGCCGTATTCATCTAAAACTATAGCAATACGTTCGCCTTTCTCTAAAAACTCTCTTAACAAATCATCAATCTTTTTACTTTCGGGAACAAAGACAGATTCCCTTATAAATTCCTTCCAGCTATGTTTAGGATTTAAAAACACGTCTTTAGCATAAACGACACCTATGATATTATCCAAAGATTCTCGATATACAGGGAATTTTGAATGCCGTTCTTTTTTGAAAATACTTATTATCTCCTCCTGGCTGGATTCTATTTCGATACCCTTAATGTCCACGCGAGGAGTTAATACCTCATTCGCCCAAGTCTCTTTAAATTCCAAAACATAACTGATCATCTCTTCTTCCGCTTCAGTAATATACCCCTCTTTCTTCCCCAGGAAAAGAGCCTCTTTTATATCTTCCTCCGAAGAAAACTTCTTTTCCTTCTTAAGAAAGCTGTAACATATAGTATCGACGATTTTCTGAATTAATCTCACCCCGGGGGACAAAATTCTGCTGATAAATATCAACAAGGGCGCAGATGCTAAAGAAATCCTCTCATAAGCATAAATAGCCAAGGTTTTCGGGAAAACTTCTCCAAAAAAAAGGAGAACCAAGCCGGAAAAAACAATAGAGAAAATAATCCCTTTGTTACCAAAGCTATCGACAAATACATAGGTAGTTAAAGACGCCAGCCCGATATTAACTAGCATATTGCCAAATACTATGGTGGATAAAAACAAGCCCGGATTACGGAATATTATGTTTAGCTCTTTGGCAGAAACATATTTTTCTTTAAGCCTCCGGAATTTTGTCTTAGTTAAAGAAAAAATCGCGGTCTCAGAAGCAGAAAAAAAGAAAGAAAAAGAGATAAACACAACTAGAAGGACAAAACTAATTACCATGCTTTTCAGGAATGATAGAGGCGGGTTCTTCCATATATTAAAATGATTATACCACTGACTTCATTATTGTAAAGCACAATAATCTAAACCGGGAAAATGCCTTTGCAAAAGCGTTCCGAAGGATCCAACGCTTATAACAATCGGCGAGATAAAGAATTAGGACAAAAGGCGATTGTACAAAAAAGTACGTGGCATTTTTCCCGGTTACCCCGACCTTCCCAAATTTTAAAAGGAAAATTTAGGGTCGGCCCGTGCGAAGCCTCCCCGATGGGGGAGTGCGAAGCCTACCCGTCAGGGTATTCGGGCAAATAATGCCTACTGCATTATTTGGGTAAAGTGGTTTCCAAAAAAAATCGCTGTGAGATAACCTTTTGCGATTTTCTTGCCGTATAGGAAACTATAAAAAGTTATTCTTTTGTAAGGCACATACATCTAAATAGTAGGTTGAGATAATTTTGAGTGCCCGGCAAGGAAACCTATAAGGAAAAGTTACCCGAATATAATTCGGTTTTCTTGCCGCAGAGGAAAGTATGTCATTCCATATGATATACTTTCCTCTGCAGAAACAAAAGGCTTGACAAAAATAGTTTTTCATAAATAATCTTCTAAAAGGAGGTATTATGGGCAAGCCTAAACAGGAAATGAAAAAAATTCACCGGAAGAAAGTAAAAAAAGCTAAAGAAAAAGTGAAACTTTACGTAAAAAACGAAATCACTTACAGCGAATTACCTGGGCGGTCAAAGCGCTTTTTGGAAAAAAGAGAAAAACGGGGGAAGAAACCGGTTTAACTTTAGCCAAAATTATAGTGTTTCTTAACTTTCTTTTTTATATTCCAACGGCAGCTTAATCCTTTCGGGAACGTGGCAAAGTCTCCTTTTTTGACATTTATCTTTTCACCGTTTGATAATTCTATTTCCACGTCTCCTTCCAGAAAAAAACAAACCTCTCTTTCATCATAATGCCAATCAAAACGACTTTCCTCCTTCTCCCATATAGGCCAGCTCTTTACATCCATCTTTTCTAATTCTTCCTGCGTAGGAATCCTTATTTCTACCTTCACAATAATCTCACCTCCCGATTGTAAAATCAATAGGAACCGGGTTTAAACCTGCCCGGTAGATTATGAAACAGCAATAAAACTCCAAAGTTCTTCCCCGTACGGAAGCATCCTTCTTTCATTCGCCGAAGGAGAATAAATTTATTTTATCACAATTTTTATAATTCATGTTATATTTTATGCGGTGATAAATATGAGCATTGAGGGAATAAAAAGATAAGACAGGATTAATGTAATTTACTAATATACTCTTTTACCTGCCGGACAGCTTCCTGATTTCCTTCACGCTGGTATATTTCCTTAATTTTCAGAAAACTCTCTTTAGCCCTTTGCTTACGGCCTATCGATTTAAAAGCAATCCCAAGATTATTATAAAATCTCGCATCATCCGAATCCATGCTTATTGCTTTCTTATAATAATCTATGGCCTTATGCCGCTGGCCTAAAGCATAATAACTATTGCCTAATTCATTATAGCATTCAGCATCATCAGGGCTTATCTTTATCACCTGTTGGTAACAATCTATGGCCTTATACTGCTGCCCCAAAGAGGAATAAACCTGGCCAAGATTATAATGCGCTTTTGCATAAGCAGGAAATATTTCTATCGCTTTCAGGTAACTATCTATTGCTTCTTGATGGAAGCCTAAGTTATCATAAGCAATCCCGAGATTATTATATCCACCGGCAAAACCCGGATTTATTTTAATAGCTTTCCGGAATTCTTCGATTGCCTGCCGAAACTCCTTATCTCTCAGATGTTCTTTCCCCTTCCTAAAATGAAAAACAAACCAGCGGTTATCCGGCCCATCATATGCTTTTAATGGAGCCAAGTCCGTTTCTTGCTTATAAATACTTTCAATCTCGAATAAATAATAAGTCGAAGGAATCCCTCGAAAGTTTACTCTTATATAATCATCGTTTTTTTCAATTATTTCTCCCGTTATTATTTTTCCGGATTTAAGAATGATAGTTTCAGGAAACACCTGCTTTTGAACAAATAAACTCAACAAAATCATTGGCAATACAGCGATTTTTTTTCTCATAATAATTACTTTTGTTTCAAAAGGCAGGTATGCTCAAAAATATAATGGCGGCGAGTGGACTTGAACCACCGACGCAACGGGTATGAGCCGTTTGCTCTACCAGCCTGAGCTACACCGCCAAAAGTATAATATCTATACCTATGTAAACGCAATGAGTATTTTACATTATCTGAAAGGACTTGTCTAAATATTTTTCTTTATTTATCTGAATATTCTTCAACGAAATTCCTAACTGTAGATATAAAATTGTTATCCATAAATATTGCCTCATTATGCGGACCTTTCAATACATAAAATTTCTTGGGAGGCAAAGCTTGTTCAAAAAGACCTTCTCCATGGCTAAAAGGGACTATTTCATCATCCCGGCTATGGATAATCAACTTAGGAATCTTAACCTGTTTAATTTTGGACAAAGCATCAAATTTCACGCTTATTATCGGCTTCAACAAAAATCCGGGGATATAAGGAAACAACTCTTTCCCCATATCCAGGGCGGAAGTAAAGCTGCTATCCCCAATGAATATCCCTGTTTTTACTCTGGAAGCCAAATCAACCGCCACATTGGCACCAAGAGATTTCCCATAGATTACTATTTCTCCAGGAGGCACTTTTTCTTCATTAACGAGGTATTTGTAACTAGCTAAAGCATCCTCATAAAAACCTCGCTCGGAAGGCACTCCCTGACTCTCACCGTAACCGCGCCAGTCAATAATAAAAAAATTAAAGTTTGCCTCATGAAACATTTGTATAATACCCATTCGATTACTTATATTTCCGGCATTACCATGCAAAAATAACACTGTAGCAACCGGCTTTTTTGTCTTAATAAACCAAGCATTTAATTTCACTCCGCCGGGAGTTAAAAAATAAATATCTTCGTAATTCAACCCTATTGCTTGAGGAGTAATTTCAACAGAAGAATCAGGATAATACAGCTTTCTTCTCTCGTAATACTTTACGTATAAGATAATAAAGCCGGTTAATAAAAAAAATAAAAGGATAATTTGGAGAAACATTTTTTGAATCATTATGAATTTAATTATACTTTGGTCTTGTTTATCTGTCAAACTTGTCAAAATCCAAAACACTAATATTCTATATTTCCCCTATAAATATGCTATAATACCTTTGCTATGAAAAGAGTTATCCTCTTAATAGTCCTGTTTTCTCTCTGGGGATGCGCCTATTTTAGTTACTTCGGAAATCAATCTTTAGATATTCCTAACTTTTATAAAATCGACGACTGCCTCCTACGGGGAGGCCAACCCAAAGAAAAAGGGTTCAACTCACTAAAATCTATGGGAGTAAAAACTATAATTAGTCTAAGGGGCCAAAATGAAGAACTCCTGCGGGAAAAAGAGCTGGCCCAGAATTTAGGCATGAATTTTTATAATATCCCAATGAGCGTATACAAACAGCCCTCTAATGAGCAGATCACTGAGTTTCTGGGAATAGTTTCGGATAAAAGTAATTTACCGGTATTCGTACACTGTGAAAGCGGCAGAGACCGCACCGGAGCAATAGTTGCTTTATACCGAGTAGCAATCTATGGCTGGGGTCCTAAAGAAGCCTATAAAGAAGCAAAGAAATTTGGATTCTGGCCATACAAAGGCGATGCTGAACTCAAAAAGTTTATTCATCAGCTGAAAGATAAACGGAAATATTTCAAAATAGAATAAAAATATACGGAGAAGAAAAAATTTAGACAGGATTAACTGGATAAACCGGATAAAAAAATCCTGTTAATCTAAATTGAATTAAAAGGGGACAGAGAGGGAATAAAAGGATTTTTTACCACAAAGGGCACGAAGAAAAAAAAGAAAAATAAAAAGATATTTATTTTATTAAAATCTTCGTGTAGCTGGCGGCAAAAGCAGAGAGCCTTCGTGAACTTCGTGGTAAAATAAACCAACAGGCTGGTTTATAAAGAACAATTTTGATTAACCGGATTAAATTAAAGAATACTCACCTTCTCACAAAATGATATAATAATCCTGTAAATCCTGTTCATCCTGTCAAAGAATAAGGGTGGTTAAACGATAAGAACAATTAGAAATATATAAATCGGGGAATCTCATGAATAAAGTAAAAAGGAATAAAGTTCTAATCACAATAGTTCTGCTCTTCTCTCTATCCTTTAACGCTTACTCCTCCTCTACCAGGCACCATATCATAAATATGGGAAAAAGTTTAACAAAGTGTGTTTTCTCGCCTTTATACGGAATATTCGTTAAAGGGCCAAAAAACATTAAAGAAGCGTATCAATACGAAGTCTGGGGAAGAGAGAAACCCGAAAAAAAAGGACAGTTACGTTATAAGCTTTTCAGTCTATGGCGCGCGCCAGGAGAAGAAACCAAAGGCATTATAGACGGTTTAGTCGATAGTACAAAAGCCGGCGGTCAATTTTTAAAGGAATTTATTTCCATATTCTTCAGTGATTAAACTTATCCTTCCTACTATTTTTTAAAATTTACCCTTTTCCATACATAACCACTTCCGGCGGAAGGAGTTAAAGAATATTAAAACCGGGAGGCAGTAAATCCGGGCTGGAATCGGTAAATTTTATATGGTATAATTTATATAGAGGTAATATCTAATGTTAAAAAAAATTTTAATTTTACTTTTCATGATTAATACGAGTGGCTTTGCTTATTCCCAGGAATACATAGAAAGCAAAGACACAAGTGAAGAATCTCATCAAAGTTCCCTTGCCGGGATAAAAGAAAAAAATCTTTTTCTAAACTGGGTTAATAGTAAGGCTTACGCAGCGGACAAAAAAATAGAGAAGGAACGATTAAGAAAAGATTGGAAAGAAATGTTAGGAATAGATGTATTTTCCCCTTACTTTAAAGCAAAAAAAGTGCAAAAGTGGGTAAAAGATAAAGCCAGAATAAAGCTCCTTAATATAGAGGGGAAACCATCATTGGACAGAAACCGGATTCAATATAAATTCAAAATAAATTTCTGAAAATCGCTAAATTCCCCGGAAATCCTTATCATTTAAATATTAACCAAAGAAACACCGTTATCACTCCGCCAGAGATAATATAAAAGTCGTTGAAATAAAAAAATTCTCTTACTCTTTCCCAAAAAGGAGAAGATTCTTTTTTAAGATTGAACCTTTTCTGAATCGTATATTTTACATTTAAAATATCACTCTTTTTAAAACGCAAAAATTCTCCTGCCACCCGGTAAAAAGGGATTTCTCCCGCTTTAGATAATTCAATTACCTCTTTCTCGGCTAAACCTAAAATTTGTGATGCTTCCCTGGTAGTAAGCAAGTTCTGTTTTCTTTTAATTAACGGTTCTCCTCTACCCATAATTCTACTTCTTTCTTATCAAAAGATAAATTGCTTCCTTCTTTTCTCGCAGGGATTTTACCCGCATTTACCCATTCTATAATCTTGGATGTTTCCACAGAAAGATAGTGTGATAGTTCCGAGACAGAGAATCTTTCTTCCTGCATTTTACATTTACCGTTAAAAAACGCGCCTTCTTCAATGGAAAATTTTGGGGTCTCAACATCTCCGTAAACAGTGGCTGTAGAGGTTATGCTGAGTAAACGACTGGATTTTATGTTGCCTTTTACTAATCCGGAAATAACAATAGTTTCTCCCACGATATCGGCAGAAATCGAAGCGTTCTCACCGACAATAAGGTTCCCCTGAGTTTTTAAATGCCCTTCGAATTTCCCGTTTATTCTTAAATTTACCGGGTCAGAAAAAACCAATGTCCCCTGCATAGCTGCGTCAACATCTAAAAATTTTTCCTCTTCTTTTCGCTTAACCATCTATCCCACCTCCTTGTTTCCGCTTTTTCAGCAAAAACTATTTATTATCTAACTTTTTGTCTATTCTCTTAAGAAATGATAAAGTTAAAAATGATATAACCGTTGTTGTAACAGCCGCGACAAAAAATCCACAGCCGACAGCTAAACCTATGGCCGAACTTATCCAGATACTCGCGGCAGTAGTAAGACCGCGTGCTCCTTCCGCGCTTCTTATGATTGTTCCCGCGCCTAAAAATCCAATTCCTGTGACCACACCCGCGGCAATTCGCGCCGGGTCTAAAGGGACTTCCCCTTTATAAAGTTCATAGATATGTAAGGAAACAAGCATAATTAAACAAGACCCCATAGAAACAAGTATATGTGTACGGAATCCTGCGCTTCTTCTTTTTTTTTCCCTCTCTAAACCAATAATACTGCCCAGAAAAAAGGCTGTAATTAAACGCAAAACAACATTTAAGGGACTAAGCATATTAATTCACCTCCGCTTTCAAATGGATATTGCTTCTCAGCCTCTTCTTATTATACAGGTAAAAGGTAAGTCCTGCAACCATTGCCGCATTATCGGTCGTATACTTCTGAGAAGGCAAAAACAGCTTTAATTTTTCATTTTTTTGTGCTTGTCTCAACAACTGCCTGAGACGGCGGTTAGCAATAACTCCTCCTCCACACACTATGTTTTTAACTTTAAACTTTTTTGCGGCATCCGTTATCCTTTCAACCAAAGTCTTCACTACACTTTCGGTAAAGGAAGAAAGAATTTTAATCTTCTCTATCCGGTCTAATTCTTTCTTTTTTTCCAACTCCATCTTTTTATAAATTACCGCTGTTTTTATCCCGCTAAAGCTGAAATCAAATCCTACCTTTCCGCATTTAAACGGGAAACTGTCTTTAAAATCCCAAGAATAAAGTTTATCTATATAAACACCTCCCGGGTAATCCAGACCGAAAAATCTCGCTACTTTATCAAAAGCTTCTCCACAAGCATCATCTTTAGTTGTCGCGATTGTTTTTATCCGATCAAAGTCCTTTACCAGAAATAAATCCGTATGTCCTCCTGAGGCTACTAATCCTACGAAAGGAAAAGGAATCGGCGGCTTGCTATTCAGAAACGGAGAAAAAAGATGTGCGTGAAGATGATTTATTCCTAAAAACGGCTTTCCTAAAGCTGAGCTTACAGCTTTAGCGAAATTCAACCCTACTACTAATGCTCCCAGTAACCCTGGCCGATAAGTAACGCCGATTACTTCTATATCTTTAATATTAACTCTTGCTTTGAATAAAGCTACCTTAAAAACTTTCTCAATGAATTTTAAATGGTTTCTCGTAGCGATTTCCGGGATAATTCCTCCATATTTCTTATGGTATTTTAAGGAAGAAACCGTCACGTTGGCAAGTACATCCCGTTTCTTTACTACAGCACAGGAGGTCTCATCACAGGATGTTTCTATGCCTAAGGCATACATAATGTCCCTACGGGAATATCTCCTTTAGACGGGCAATCCTGACAGCCGTTCCAGCCCTGTACAAACGGCTATTGGGCACAGACATGGCCGTGGTCACAACCAAAAGCTAATCCCTGCTTGCCTATACGGCAGGCAAAATCCGCCCGCTCTTCCCAACCAACAGGAAGACAGACGAATGCTTCTGCTATGATTCTGCGAAGATAGATGAAACACAAATAAAAAGCTAAATACGAAATAATTTGAATTTTGGATCCCTCTGTTCAATTCAACGCTGAATTTAATATCTTTTTTTATTTAACCATTAAAAGAAAGAACCAACAACCCTCTTATTAAATCTACTGCTCTTAAAAGCTGGTAATCTTTCTTATAATTAAAGTCTTCTTCCTTCTCTTTCTTAAGTTTATCAAAAACGTCTTCCTTCTCTTCACTCTCATTTATCTCCTTTACAACAAAAATATGCGGTTCCACACCATTTTGATGAATACTTCTGCCTTGCGGAGTATAATATTTTGCTGTAGTAAGCCTTAAAGCGGAGCCATCCGAAAGGGGGATAACACTTTGTACACTAGCTTTCCCAAAGCTTTTATCTCCTAAAAGTATGGCCCTTTTATTTTCGCTTAAAGCAGCAGCTACTATCTCGCTTCCCGAAGCACTACCTTTATTTATTAAAACAACCATCGGGATATCTAAATACTTTTTGGGGCAATGTAAAGACTTATAAATTATTGTCTCTTGGTTGCGTGACTTTGTAGAAACAACCACTTTATCATCTCCTAAAAACCGGCTTGACACTTCCACCGCAGAGATAAGCAAACCTCCCGGATTATTCCTCAAGTCTAAAATTAAAGCATTTAACCCTTGCTTCTCTAATTTCTTTAAAGCTTTGCTTAAATCCTTAGCCGTACTCTCCCTGAATTCCGCCAGTTTTATATAACCAATGCCCTCTTCCAGGATTAACGCTCTCCTTATATCTTCTATTTTTATGATCGCCCTGACAATAGTTACGTCTTGTAAACGTTTATCTTCTTCCCTTAATATAGTTATGGTAATTTCAGTCCCTGGGTCACCTCTTAATTTTCTTACTGCTTCATGTAAAGTAATCGCCTTGGTAATCTCTCCTTCTATCTTCATAATAATGTCACCGGCTTTCAATCCTGCGCTAAAAGCAGGCGTATCCTCTATAGGAGAAACAATTGTAAGAAGCCCGTCTTTTATGGTTATCTCTATGCCTAATCCGCCGAATTTCCCTTTTGTTTCTACAAGTAATTCTTTATAATCTTCAGGTTTTAAAAATTGGCTGTAAGAATCTAAAGAAGCTGTTAAGCCGGCTATTGCTCCAAAAATTAAATCTTTGAAGGGCTTTTCTTCCACATATTTTTTATTTACGATCGATAAGGCCTCCCCTAATAAATCCAATTCTTTATAGATAACATTATTATCTTTATTGGAAGAAAACCCTAAATAACAACACGAAGAAATAAGAATTCCTGCAGTCAGAAAAAAAAGAATAATTTTCTTCTTCATATTTTACCTCCCTTTACCTTTATCCTTTTTTCAAGCATTTCCTTAACTACTTTGGGATTCGCTTTGCCCCTGCTTTTTCTCATTACACACCCTACAAGAAACATTATCGCCGATTGTTTACCTCCTAAATAATCGCTAACCGGCTTGGGATTTTCACTAATAGTCTGCTCGACAAAAGGCATCAATCCTTCCTCCTTAGACACCTGGGTTAACTTTTCTTTCTCGATTACTTTATCTATATCTTCATTGTTAGTCAAAACGTTTACTAAAACTTTTTTTGCTCCTAAATTATTAAGCCTGCCTTCTAAAAAATATTTTACTATCTTTGAAAAATTTGCCGGTGTAATCTTAACTTGTTCAAACCCTTTATCTAAAGAATTGGTTAATTCCAGAAACGGACCTAGAATCCAATTGGCAATATTTTTAGAATCACCAAGCTCTTTCACCGACAGTTCAAAAAAGTCCGCCAGCCATTTATGGGAAATTAAAATGTCGATTTCCTTCTCAGTTAACCCATTTTCCCTCAACATATACTCTTTTTTAAACCTTGCTTCTTTAACAGCCGGGAGCTCACTGATAAAGCTTCTTTGTTCTTCTATCATTGGCTCCTCTATTACAAAATCAACAAGATCAGGTTCAGGAAAATAACGGTAATCATGGGCTTCTTCTTTTGTACGCATAATAAATGTCTGTTTTTTTGTTTCATCCCACAGCCTTGTTTCCTGAAGAATCCTCTCCCCTTTCTCCAAAGAAATCCTCTGGCGCCGGGATTCAGACTCTAAGGCGTCTTTTACTCCGTGAAAAGAATTCATATTTTTTAATTCTACCTTTGTTCCCAGCTCCTTAGCTCTCTTTTCTTTTAAAGATATATTCGCATCACATCTTAAATATCCTTTCTCCATATCACAGCTGGAAACTCCGAGATATTGGAGTGTTAATTTAAGTAATTTAAGATACCTGAACGCTTCATCAGCACTATTAATATCAGGTTTACTAACTATTTCTAAAAGGGGAATCCCCGTACGGTTAAAATCCACCAAAGAACAATCCTCTTTATGTATCAGTTTCCCCGCATCCTCCTCAAGGTGGGCCCGTTCAATGCCTATTTTTCTGCCGGTAGACAAAGTAATACAGCCGCCTTCTCCCAAAGGGACTTTATATTGTGAAATCTGGTAATTCTTGGGTAAATCGGGATAAAAATAATTCTTTCTTTCAAAATAAATTCTACCATTTATCTTGCAACCTAAAGCTAAACACACTCTTAGCCCTAATTCCAAAGCTTTCCGGTTAAACACAGGCAGAACTCCCGGATATCCGCAACAAATAGGACAAATATTGGTATTCGGCAAACTTTCAAAGTTTGTAGGACAACTACAAAAAGCTTTTGATTTTGTAGCAAGCTGAACGTGAACTTCCAATCCTATTATCGTCTCTAATTCCTCAGGCATAAGCTATCTTGGGTAACTGCTTACAATAATCGGTTAAGTTCTGGTAAGTAAACCCTGCTCTTATTAAAGTCTCTTCATCAAAGGGCCTGCCAATAAGCTGCACCCCTATGGGTAAATTATCTTTAGTGAATCCACAGGGAAAAGATACTGCCGGCAATCCTGCCAAATTAACAGAAATCGTATAAATATCCGATAGATACATACTAAGCGGGTCATCCGCTTTCTCTCCTATTTTAAAAGCGGATGTCGGCGAGCTAGGTGTTAAAATAACATCCACCTTTTCAAAAGCTTCTTGAAAATCATTTTTAATTAATGTCCTTACTTTTAATGCCCTAAGATAATAAGCATCGTAATAACCACTGGATAAACTATGCGTTCCCAAAAAAATCCTTCTCTTTGCTTCTTCACCAAAACCGTCTCTTCTTGTCTTTTTATAACTGTCAATTAAGTTATCCGCCTTGGCCCTTAATCCATATTTTACTCCGTCGTATCTTTGTAAATTCGAACTTGCTTCAGAACAAGCTATTATATAATAGGTAGCTACGGCATATTCTGTATGAGGAAGAGATATATCTAAAATTTTTGCCCCTTTTTTTTCTAATAATTTAGCTGCTTTCTCTACGGCATCTTTTACTTCCTCATCTAAACCTTCTTTGAAATATTCTAAAGGCAATCCTATCTTAATATCCTTTATTTGGTCCACCAAAGCTTTAGTAAAATCGCAAACCTCTAATTTTGCGCTTGTAGAATCGAGTTTATCGAAACCACAGATTATATTCAAAAGATGGGCACAGTCTACAAAATTCGTGGTAATCGGCCCTATTTGGTCAAGGCTTGAGCCAAAAGCTACCAATCCAAAGCGAGAAACTCTTCCATAAGTCGGCTTAAACCCCACCACTCCACAAAAAGAAGCAGGCTGCCTGATTGAACCCCCCGTATCTGAACCCAAGGCAAAAGGAATTAGCCGTGCCGCTACTGCCGCGGTCGAACCTCCGCTTGAACCTCCGGGAACTCTTTCTAAATTCCATGGATTTCTTGTCGGCCCATAGCAGGAATTCTCTGTAGATGACCCAAAAGCGAATTCGTCCATATTTGTAGTGCCTAGAATTAAAAGCCCTGCTTCCTTTAACCTTTTAACTACAGTAGCATCATAGACAGAAATGTGAGAATCAAGGATTTTAGAACCACAGGTAATCCTTTTACCTCTTATACAAATATTATCTTTTATAGCGATAGGAATACCTTTTAAAGAAGAATCTCCTTTTGTACTTTGGGGTTCATCATAAATCTCTACAAAACTATGGAGAGAAGAGTCTATTTGTTTAGCTCTCTCTTTAAAATCTAAAAATAGATCTTCCCCTTTTAAGCTTCCTTCCTTAATCTCTTTAGCCAAATCAGCTGCCTTAAGCTTAAAGGCTTCTTTCATCATATTTTATATTACTTTGGGGATTTTAAAATGATTATTAAGAATTTCCGGAGTGTTTTTTAAAATATCCTCGAAAACTTCTGATTTTTTGCTTTTATCTTGCCTTAAGATATTCCCTTGGAGAAAGGTCCCCCTTGTAGGAGCAACTTTCTCTATATCCAATTCTTTTAACTTATCTATATAATCTAAAATCTTAGAAAGCTGACTTTGCAAAAACTCCTTTTCTTCTTCATTTATCTCAATACGCGCAAGATTAGCAATGTATTTTACGGTTTTCTTTTCAATCATTAGCTACGATTTGATAGAACTAATTATAGCTAAAAGAGGGATAATTGCAACAATAAATTTACCCCTTACCCGGACTTTAGGGGGATATCCTAACTCTACAATATCCGTGTTTCAGATTAGATTAGGAAAAAAAAAGGCTTCGAAAATAGTAAATTCTGTTAGAGAACAAAGTTCTTTAACGGCCTGCGCTAACGGTGGCGGACCTACCTCCTTTGCGGCAGGAAACCACCATTAGCTTCAAGTGGTAATGACCACCAATCAAAAGTAACCTTGTATCTTTATCTCAACAGCTACTATCCCTATGGTCTTATGTAAAATTTAGGAACCTCTATTTCCATATGAGTTCTAACAAGCCCATGGTTAGCATTCCAGGAAGTAGGCGATACATCGATAGTTTTAGATTGCTGAGCTCCTAAATCATTACGGTGCACCACAACGACATCATTGGAATCAGAAATGTATTCTCCTTTAACGTACTTCTGATTATAATCTATTATCCTGTAAAGCTTGTAATCTTGTTTAAAATGCCCAGAAATACCAGTCATTACGCTCTCATAGGATTCACCGTCTTTATGGCTATCGGTTAAAACAATCGTATGAGAATACCCAATTGAAGAAAGATCATGATTAAAAGCTCCATGCCAGGGTTTTATTTCAATATCATAAACTGTATCTCCTCTTTTAATCTGATCAGTAATCTGATACACCTGTTCGCCTCTGAGACTTTTCTTCTTAAGCCAGAATCCGGCTATATTCTTAATTTTACTTTTTTCTATGCTGACATCCTGGTAGTAAAGTATACCCTCGTGGGCAAAACCACTCACAAAATGGCCGTCATAAGGCTGCATTTTAATACATTTCTCACCTTCCTTTTCTTCTCCTTTTTCTTCAATACCAACAACCTCATAAAGCCTCTTCTCAGAGGACCGCAGCAAAATATCGTATATTTCTTCTCTTTTATTCTTGTAAGCACCATCTAATTTCATTTCGGAAGAATCGCTCAAATTCGTAAATCCAACCTGTATTTCTCCTTTATCATTAATATATCTCTTTTCCTCCAAATTCTCAAAAAGGTCATCTGTATTGATGTTGAGTGATTCGAAATTCGATTTTACCGCAATTCCCCCGGAGACAAAATATCCATCTGCGCCGGTAATCTCGCCATCTTGTAGAATAATGTTTAGGGAACGTATCATATCAAAGTTAGAGCTGTCTTCATACCGCCTGCTTGCGATCTCAAACTTACCATCATAAGGCTCTGCTATGATTTTTCCGTCTTCTGTTCCAATGATTTTCTGCAACACATCTTTGCCATCATTTTCACCCCCGATATCTCCCGAAGCAGAAGTAACTTCACCGTCCTCCACGTGGATTGTATTGGAGTAATGTTCGCCTTGATAAGTGAAATCATTATTAAACCAGCCATCGTGCATTTCTAATTTAAACTTCCCGTCATTTACCCCGGTGATTTTGTAAACTCTTTCACACTCTTTATCCTTAATATATCCATCAGCATCAGTCATAATACCATCTAAGTAAGTCTCATTCCTGTAAGAATAACCTCCTTTTTTATAAGAAAAGCCGGTCCTAATCTTCCCGGTAAACTTCCCTTCAAGGCTATTCTCATACACTCTCTTTGAACCTTTAAAGTAAGTAATTGTTTCCTTTCCATCGGAAGAAGATTTAGTAACATCTTTCAAATATTCTTCTTCTATTCTTCCGGTAAGCGCTGCTATTTTTCCGTTTTCACTTGTTATCGTGAGACCCGCGGGATATTTGTATCCCGTATTCCCATCATTAGAGAGTTTAGTAACATCTGTTAGGTATTTTTCTTCTGAATTACCTGTTATGGATATTATCTTTCCGTCTTCTATTACCTTTTTAAAACCCGCGAAATATGTGTATTGCATACTTTCATCCTTAGAAAACAGAACAACATCTTTTAGAAATTCTTCTTCTACGGTACCTCCCTCTGTGTAACTATATTTATCCCTGAGTGAAATTACTTTTTCTAAGGGCATATTTTCATACCTTCCATCAACAGAGGTATCAAACCCTTGAGTTATAGTAAAACCTGCTTTAATAGTTGTCCGCTTAACAATTGTTTTTTCGTCCTCAACTTCTTCTGTCAGATCTTCTATATACTTCGTAGTTATCTTTCCCTGCCCCGTGATTCCTACTAATCTGCCTCCTCCGTCAAAGAATACGACAAAATCTTCGGATTCATCAAGATTTTCATAAGTTATCTCTCTTGCTCCGATAATTTCAGATTTTTTTTCAGACGGATTTATCCTGTATCCAAAATCATAGTGAAAATCTGATTGTTTATTCCCATCACTGAATGGATTCCCTAGTGCGGAAACCTCTTGAGAAAGAATTCTAAGGCCCTCTCCGCCAAAGTGTTCTTTCTTGTAAGGGTTCAAAAAAAACTCCGGCTGTGTATTTGGGCTAACTCCTGCCTGTGGAAATGACAGGTCTAAAGCAGTGCTGTATCCAAAAGATAGGAATTCAGCATTGGCCTTCTCCCCTGTTTCTACTCTTTTTATCATCTTCTTTGCCGGCAGGAATGCGCTACCGCCGTTCACTTCAATGCTCCCTATAGATTTAGATTCCGGCCCGGATAGACCAAGCCCGAACACCCAAGTCTCCCCGCACAAAACAAAAGATGTAAATGCTAAAGCTACTAATCCTAAAATTAATCCTTTCCTCTTCATAACTCTTACCTCCTCCTAGCTTTGCCTCAATTAATCTTGCAATCTATCTTTAAAGGCTTTTTCCTCTTATTTAAACAGCTATGCTCCCTCCTTTTTTATAAAATTTGAGGAAATTAACCTATAAAAATAAAAAGCCAAACCACAATCCATTCTTCCCTATATCCTTTTGTTCGTGGTTTGGCTTTATGACAATATAATATAGAATATAGCCTTAATTTATCTATATGATGCCATATTCTTTATCTGCTTCTTCAAGGGTGCGAAGTGAAGCTCCACCGCCTTGCAGCGGCAGCTTCTGTTTTTTCAGACACGGCTTTCTCTCGAATGGGTAAACTCAGTTAGAAAACTACGTTCTCTAACAGTATGCGCTGACAGCGGCATTCCCGCCAAAGGCTAACCCAGCGTAGAACCATCTTCAGCTTTAAAAGGTGCTGCACCCCCGACTTTGTCGATGGCTTCCCCTAATGGGATAAATTCTTATTTATCCCATTAAACACTCACTACCAGCTAAGATTTACTTCCGCAAATGCTTATATTATTTTATATTGTACCCTATGGCTTTCTGTATATTTTTGAAAAACTTCGCTTATAAAAATAAAAAGCCAAACCACAATCCATTCTTCCCTATATCCTTTTGTTCGTGGTTTGGCTTTATGGCAATATGCCTTAGCTCATAAATGTACCATATTCTTCATCTGTTTTTCAAGGGTAAATAGCTAGCTTTTGTTTGTTTCTCTTCCTCTTAATTGAACATATTGAGCGACGTTGAACATATTGAGCGTCGCTCAATATGTTCAATTAAGTCTCTATATTATATCGCGGGTTTTAGAATCAAATTCTGGAAGGAACTATGCGAAAGCTCACACAGATCGATATTTCCCCTTAAAAAGGGTAAGCTCTAAAAAGGTCTGAAGACGGCGGGAACGGCTGGGATGTCTTAATTTTTTTAAGGCTTTTGCTTCAATCTGACGGATTCTTTCCCGGGTAACTTTAAAGATATTGCCTACTTCTTCTAAAGTTTTAGGAGTCCCATCCTCTAAACCGAACCTTAGACCAAGAATCTTTTTTTCCCGATCAGTTAAACTCTCCATTGCCTGTTCCAACTCTTCCCTGAGCATGGAGTAAACCGTAGCGTTAGCTGGAGAAATGGCTTTTTTGTCTTCGATAAAGTCGCCAAAATAAGTATCGCCGTCATCACCTATAGGAGTATGAATCGATATAGGTTGTTGAGACACCTTAATAATATCTTTTATTTTAAGAATAGACATCCTTAACTCTTTGGCTAATTCTTCAGGAACAGGCTCTCTCCCTTTTTCTTGTATGAATAACCTTGATATTCTAATTATTTTATTTATTGTTTCCGTCATATGTACAGGTATTCTTATTGTCCGTGCCTGATCAGCTATTGCTCTGGTTATCGCCTGCCTTATCCACCATGTAGCATAAGTAGAAAATTTATATCCCCGTCTATACTCAAACTTTTCTACCGCCTTTATAAGCCCGATATTCCCTTCCTGAATCAAATCTAAAAAAGAAAGTCCTCTATTTACATACTTTTTAGCAATACTTACTACCAGCCTTAAATTGGCTTCTACTAAAGACTTCTTTGCCCGGTTATAAAAACCCTCTCTCTGCAAAATGGCCCTAAATTTCTCTTTAGCCTCATCATAGTGAAAAACGATTTTTTTCGCGAAATTATTTCTCTTCCTTCTCAAACCGCGGATTAGATTCTTATCTTTAGTCCTTTTTGTCTTTCTCTCTAACTTATCCGCCTCTTTTAAAACTGTCTTTATGCGGCTGACAATCACCTCTATCACACTAATTGTAAAGTTAAATTCTTTCAAAACAAGTTTCTGAGTATCGAGTCTCTTGACTCTTACCAGTTTATTATATAATTTCTTTAACCGCTTGATTTCTTTATCTTTATCCTTAATCTCCCCCTTAACAAAATCATCCGGATTCAAATCGCCTTCAATCAGTTTTATACAAATTCCCAGAAAAGCTTCTTTAGCCAAAGGAGTAGAATAAACCAGCTCCCTTAAATGCTCTTCTCTCGCTTCTATCTCTTTGGCCAGCCTTATCTCCTCTTCACGGGAAAGAAGAGGAATTTGCCCCATCTGTTTAAGATACATCTTGACAGGGTCATCTACGGTAAGAGTTTCACGGCGAAGGGTTTTTTTCTCTTTCTCTTTCTCCCACTCAGTAACCTCTTTAGACTCAAGAACACTTATGTTTTGCTTGTCTAAACGTTCAAGGATGATATCCAGATCGTCGGCATTAACTATGTCTTCGGAAAGGAAATGATTAATCTCATCGTAAGTTAAATAGCCCTTTTTCTTGCCTAAATCAGTCAGCTGTTCAATATTTCTTTCTAGTATTTTTTGCTTACCCATATGTTTTCACTCCACTATCCATTTCTTTTATGTTTTCACTTCACTATCTATTTCTTTACACCTTAACATTAATTTGTTACTTTTATCTTTATCCTTTTTTACTTCCGCCTCTTTCAACTCCCTCCGCAAACCATCCTTGGAAGCTTTCAATCTCTTGCTACGCAGTTTCACTATACAGTTTTTTAATAAATCCTTATCTAACAATTTCTCCTCGATAAGAAGCTCGGAAATGAATCTCGCCACCTCTTTATCTTTAATATCCCCTAATAACTGCGGCAAAGACCAATTTCTATTTTCTATAAAATCATTGAAAAGTAAAGAAATTGTTTTCCTTGCCAAAGGATGAGAAAAACATTCTTTGCTAAGATTATTTTTTATTAACGCGGCTGCTTTTTTACTATTAAGAATAAACTGAATTATCATTTTCTCGGTAATAGGAACCGGCTCCTTTAAAAAATCGCTGCCGGAGGATTTTTTATTCTTTATTCCTGGTTTTTTCAATTTCCGCGATTCCAAAAGTAAGACTTCCTCTCTTACCCCAAGGGAGGAAGACAATTTTTTCGTATACTCGTATTTCTCCACTTCACTGCCAATCTTATTTATAGTAAAAAGCATCTCTTTCGCTGTCTTGCTTTTACCTTCAATGCTATCAAAATCATACATTCCCTTCAAAATGCCTATTTTATAATCAAAAAAATCTACTTTATCCTGAATGAGTTCTAAAAAACAGTCTTTGCCCTTTTCTCTTACCAAAGAATCCGGATCAAGTCCTTCAGGCATACTTACAATGTCTATTTTTAACTCATTCTCGAGAAGCAAATCCAAAGCTCTTAGAGCAGCCATTTGTCCGGCTTTATCGGAATCAAAAACCAAAATAACATTTTTTGTGTATCGCTTAATAAGACGGATTTGTTCTATAGTCAAAGCTGTGCCTAAAGAAGCGGCAATATTCCTCACTCCATTCAGGTAAGGAATTATCATATCAAAGTAACCTTCTACGACTATGACTGAATCTTTTTTTAGAACTTCCTCTTTAGAAAAATTAAACCCGTAAAGATGCTCTCTTTTACTATATATAGGACTTTCTAAAGAATTTATATACTTGGGTATATTCTCTTTTTCTCTCAAAGTCCTCGCCCCAAAGCCTACAATTCTGCTTCTAATATCAAAAATAGGAAGCATTATCCTCTCCCGGAAAAGATCCATATACCCACCCTCTCTTTTCGGGGTAACCAGAGAACTTTTTTCCAACAAGTCCAGACTAACCCCTTTTTTCCGCATAAACTCTAAAAGCATATTTCTTCCCGGAGCATACCCTATACAAAATTGCTTCACGATCTCTTTATTTAACTTTCGCGAAACCAGATATTTTCTGGCTTCCTCAGCTTTCAGGTCTTGAGCAAGATTTGCCGAAAAAAAGCAGGAGGCTTGATGCACGACTTCATAAAGAGTAGTCTTAATCCTCTGCTGAGGAGATGTTTTTTGATAAGGAATTTCCTGTCCTAGACGTTTAGCCAGAATTTCCACCGCTTCTACAAAACTTACCTTTTCAAAAAGCATAAGGAATTGAATAACCCCGCCTCCTTCTCCACAACCAAAACAATGAAAGATTTGTTTCTGAGGGCTAATAAGGAAAGAAGGCGTTTTTTCATTATGGAAAGGGCAAAGAGCTTTGAAATTCCTTCCCGCTTTCTTTAAAGGGATATAACTTGAAATAAGTTCTGCTATATCAGTTCTTGCCTGAATTTCTTCTATAAATTGCTGAGGAATCATCTTTAATGAAACTTGTGTTTTTTTAAGAAAAAACGCGGAACCGAATTAAACCCGGCACTAATTTTCTACTTTAGTTTTCTTCTCGGAAAAATTAGTGCAAGACCTCATCCAGATTAATTTTACTCCCAATGAGATCATAACTTATGAAACGCGAAGAGCGTCCTCCAAAGGCCCTTCAGAGGCGGGCAAGCTAATCCGCTTGCCCGCCTCTGAAGGGCTTTTGCGGAAACATAAGTTATATATGGTCGAACTAACCCTGAAGGCAGCAATATGACTTCTTCCGTCCCTCTTCTCTCTTCCCTTGTCCCCCGACCTTTTTCCCTCTGGTGACCTGACGGCTGATAACCTTTTTTTAATGCGAGGATTAAGGAGCTATCCTCGATCTTCCATCCTCGCTTTTTCCGCCGAAGGCGAATCTTCCGCCTACAGGCGGATCCGCTTTGGAGGAGCCTATGGCAGACTATCTTCTGTATTTTGTAATCTATTGTCTATGGTCTAAAGTCTGCGGTCTGTATTAATTATTCGTGATTGAATCTTCTAAACCCGGAAAATTCGTAAATTTTTAATTTACCCTTGCTTTCCAAGTGATCAAGCATAATATTCACTCCCAAAGCATCACTAGCTATGTGAGAAGCCACAACCACATTAATCTTAGCCTCGCGGCATTTTTTATAATGTTCTTCAGACTGATGCATAGCAATTATAGTATCTATCCCCTGGGAAGAGAGACTTTCATAAATATCCCGGGGGCCTTCCGTACCTCCGGTAAATTCCAGATGAATTTTGGATACCCGGGAATCTTTATTCCCGATAAATATTTTAGGGGGATTATTATTCTTAGCCGCATCTTTGTACTCCGGTATTCCTAAAAGGATATTCATAACATCTTCTATTTTCCCGGGCTTTTTCTTCATCATTAATTTATTAACATAATCATAGGCTAAATTATCGCAGGGGGTATGCATGCAGAAAAAATTTAAAGCAAGTAAACGGGCAAAATCCACAGCTCTTTGATGGTTAGCGGCAGAGACTCTTCTCCCCACCTGTGATTTCCTTTCCTGAAGAAGGCTTTCCACTTTGCTCAAAGCTATTCCCTTCTGTTTAAAAATATCAACCTGCAAATCCATAACTTCATAGAAATTAGCGTAAGCATGCCCTTCAGGATGATGGGAAACTACCAAATCGATATCGATCCCTTTTCTTTTTAAAGAATCTGCTAAAAGGAGTTCCGGCCCCTCTACATCTATACCCACAATCATTGATTTTATCTCCTTGTCAGGATCGCCCCATAAAATACGCGTATCACTAAAAGGGTTGAATAATGAATCCCGGTCAAAAAACTCCTTCTCCTTTTTTTCTAATCTCTCAAAACTACGCTTCTTTTCCTTTAAAAGCTCTTCTATCGTCTTTTTACTCCTGGGATCACTTTCTATCGCTTTTTTTATTACTTCCTGATAGATTCTTTTCAACTTCATGATATTCTACTACCTCCTTATTAGATTGTGCCCCTGGATTTAACTTCGCGTATAAATTAAAAGATAATAGATAACTTTTAGCAGCAACATTTTTGAAAATCCTGAAGGATACGCTTTCAGCAAATAAACTATTTTTGGAAGAAAGCAGATAAGAGGCAAAAATAACTGCGCTTATGAGAAAAGACGCTCTCACGGCCCCCAAAAACAAGGATACCCATTTTTCTAAATAAATCTGTTCCCGGTCTTTACTTAAAGCTGTTACCAGCTTTCTTATAAAAAAAAAACAAAAACTTACAAAAACGAAAATGGTAAAAAACGAAAAAAAATCCAGATACGATTGTTTTAAGCTCTCACTACTAAATTTTCTCAAAAACTGAGAATAGTACTGGAGCGAAAAAAAACACGCGAAAAGCACCCCGAACAATTTGGTAAATTCACAGATTAACCCCTTTTTTACCGCTATATACAATATTCTCAAAATAACAAAAAGACTCAATAAATCTATAAATTTAAAGCTTTTTATTGTTTCCATTAACTTAAATATGCCTTATTAGATGAACAGAGAACATCTTATTTTCGCTATTTATAAGGGATTAGTTAGATATAACATATAAAAAAGGAAATGTCAAGAAAGCGCTTACAAAAAGGTTTAGAAACGTAAGATTGACTTTTAAACAAATATGTGTTAGTAAGTAATACCTGCTATGGAAAAAGAAATAGAAAGACTAAAAAAGGAGCTGGAAAAAGCCCATTCACAATTCTACATTTTTTATGAACTTACCCAGGCTATGCGCACTACATTACACCTGGAGGAAATATCCTATATTATCCTTACCGGATTAACAGCTCATCATGGCCTGAGTTTTAACCGGGCTCTACTTTTTTTAATTGATAACGAGAAAAAAACAATAAACGGTTTTATGGGGATAGGGCCTATTGATTCTGAAGAAGCAAATAAAATATGGCGGGCTATAGAAGACCAAAAAATGGATCTTTACGCCTTAACCAAGGCCTATCAGAAAATAAAAGAGGCTAAGGATACCCCGAAATTTATGGAGATCACCCGCTCCTTAAAATTTCCTCTCACAGAAGAAGCGGGATTAATCTATGATGCTTTACGTGAAATCGTCCCTCTCCATATTGATGTTACTAAAGAAAACAGCGGCAAATATCAGGATGACCCTTTAATTAAAAAGCTAAGCTTAAAGGAATTCGTAATTGCCCCTCTCTGGTCAAAAGATAACCCTTTAGGTGTTATAGTAGTTGACAATTGTATTACTGCTAAAAACATATCCGAAGAAGATATGAAAATACTTACCATCTTTATTAATCAGGCGGCGGGCGCCATCGAGAATTCTAAAGTTTTTGAAAATACTCTTATAAAAGCGCATACCGATGCTCTTACTGATTTATGGAACTACGGCTATTTTCAATATAGATTTGACGAAGAACTTATGAAAGCTGTAAATCAAAACTATAAACTTTCCTTAATGATGCTGGATCTTGATAATTTTAAAAAGTTCAATGACACTTTCGGTCATCCAGCAGGAGATACGGTCCTAAAAATTGTAGCCGGAATCTTAAAAGATACTTCCAGAAAGATAGATATCGTAGCCAGATACGGCGGAGAAGAATTTACTTTAATTTTACCTTATGCCAATAAAGAAGAAACGGGAATTATTGCCGAAAGAATAAAAAAAACTATTGAAGAAACCAAAATATTAAATAGCAATATCACCATAAGTATCGGCGTCGCTTCTTTTGACGAGGATGGCCGAAAAAAAGAAGAAATTATAAAAAAAGCGGATTTGGCTTTATACCGGGCCAAAACTGAGGGTAAAGACAAAGTAGTCCTATTTTAAACTTTCCTGAGGCTCCTGGGCAAATTTTACCGACACTATCTTGGATATACCTCTCTCCTGCATAGTAACCCCATAAAGGACATCCGCGTTACTCATTGTTTTCTTATTGTGGGTGATAATGATAAATTGAGACCTTTGAGAAAATTCTTTAAGAAGATGGTTAAAACGCACAACATTGGCTTCATCTAAAGGAGCATCTATCTCATCAAGAACGCATAGGGGGGAAGGCCTTATTTTAAAAATAGCAAAAATTAAAGCGATGGCGGTTAAAGACTTTTCCCCGCCTGAAAGTAAAGAAACATTCTGGAGCTTTTTCCCCGGAGGCTGAACTTCGATATCCACCCCGGATTCTAAAACATTTTCTTCATCCAGGAGGATAAGTTCAGCTCTTCCACCGCCGAAAAGGAAACGATAGTTTTTCTTAAATTCCTCATTTATTTTAGAAAACACTTCTAAAAAAATCTGCCGTGAAGTTTTATTTATTTTTTGAATAGCTTTTTTAAGTTCCTCTTTCGAAGCAACAAGATCGTTTTTCTGCTCATCCAGAAAGCGGTATCTGCTATTAAGTTCTTCTGACTCGTCAATAGCAACCAGATTAACTTCTCCTAATAAATCGATATTTTTCTTTAATCTATCACGCTCGTCCAAGAGCTCTTTCGGATTAACATCATCTTCTGAATCAAAAGGCTTAAATTCAATATTGTAAACCTGTTTTAAATAAGTAACAATCTTGCTTTTCTCAAATTCTACCTCCTGGATTTTTAACTTTTTATCATAAATACAATTTCTTATATTTTGTAAGTTTGCTTCTATCTCGTTTATTTTTGCAGCGATTTCCTGCATATTTTCGGATAAAGAATTTTCTTCCGCCTTTACCCCCTCTTTCTGCGCTATGAGACGATTGATTTCATCGCCATTACGAACAACATCCTGTTCTAATTCAGAGCTCTCTTTATCAAATAAAGTTATCTTTTCTAAACCACGATTTTTATCCCCGGTTAATTGTTCTATACTGCGCAGAATACTAACTCTTTCTTCTTCAAACATCACTACGCGTTCAAAAACAGCATCTTTGCTGTTTTTCAAAGAATTGGCCTCTGCTTGTTTTTTTGTTATCGCTATTTCTGTAGATTTTATTTCCTCAGCTAAAAAACTATCCTGCTTTTGGCTATTATCAAGACTGTCTTTTAAGCTTACTAAAATTGTTTCTTTCTCTTTTAAATTCTCCTCCTGAATTGATCTCGTTTTCTCTGTCTCTTCTATATTGGCGGAATTATCTTTGATTTCCATATCCAGCAATTCAAATTCTTCTTTTATTCTCGAAAATTCCTGATTCAAACTATCCGTTTCCTTAGATTTTTCTCCCCGTTTCTTATCAAATTCAGAAATTTTACTGTTTATGACTCCCCAGTTATCTCTCATTTCTTTTTCTTTATCCTTTGCCTGTCTTAAAACAATCTCCATTTCCTCTATTTCCCGGGAAACCCCAAGAATCCTTTCCTTAAGTTCTTCTTCTTCAAAAAGCACGGCTTTAGCTTCTACCTCAACAGCCCAAAAGCTTTTTCCTTCAATTTCGCTTTTATAAAAATCCGCTTCTTTCAAAGAAATAATCAGTTTATTGATATTTGAAGGCGGCTCATCAAAGAAGACTTTCACTTTACGCATGGAGTGAAATCCGCCATACTTTACCCGTAAATCTTTAAGGAATTCATAATGCGAATTCAATTCAATGAACTCTTTCTCTTTCTCTATCTTTCTGGCAGTTAATTCTTCTTTAACTTTTGCCTGCGCTGTAACTTCTGTCTCTAACCTTTGGCTTCCCGCTTTAAACTCAAAGAAAGACTGCTCGATCTCTTTTAATTCTTTACCCACTTTTAAAAGAACCTCTTCCCGTTCCTGGAAGAAATTAGCCAACTTTTCTTTATCCAAAAGCAGCCTTCTTTTCCGCGCGTAAAGATTTTTAAGATAAGTTTGGACTTCGATAAGTTCATTATTAATATTCGCCCTTTCTACCTCCTCATTTAAAATCTCCTGCTTTATTTGCTCAATTTTAGTCTTAAGCTTTTCTTTTTCCTTCTGGCAGGCAAGATGTGTATTTTTTAATTCTTCTATCTCTCTGCTAAGGCGATTTAAATCGCCATCTAAAAAAAGGCTGTTTTTTCTTTCCTGCTCTATTTTTTTCTCCTGGGAAAACATCTTAAGTTCCAACTGGTTTAAATTTTCTTCTATATTCTTTATCGTCTGTCTTCTTTCTTCTATACGTTGATGATTTATCTTAACTGTATTTCGATAAAGTTCTATCTTAGAATTCAAAGAGATTATAGTAGAACTCATCACTTCTAAATTCTCCTTTACATTCTTAACTTTTTCATTAAAGTCCCGGTACCCCTTCTTATAGTCCGAAATCTGTCTGTCTTTAACGCGCTCCTGATTCTTAAACTCATTTAATTCTTCAAGCAAGGTATCTATCTTTAGACTAAATGCCTTAAAGTTTATGTTGGCAGTCCTTTTCTCCATATCTATTAATCTTTCCTCTATTTCTTTGTATTTATTTGCCTTCGCTACCTGTCTTTCCAAGTAGCGGATCTGACGCTTAACTTCCGCAATAATATCCTCCAAACGCAGAAGATTCTGATCCGTATCCTGCAGCTTTTTTAAAGCCTCTTTCTTTCTTTCTTTATACTTAATTATTCCCGAAGCTTCATCAAAAATAAGCCTTTTTTCTTCCGGCTTATAACTTAAAAATATTTCGATTTTCCCCTGTTCTACGAAAGAATAAGTGGATTCACCTACCCCGGTTCCCGAAAACATATTTTGAATGTCTTTTAATCTGGCTAAATTCTTATTTAAATAATATTCGCTTTCTCCCGAGCGGTATAATTTCCTGCTCACGGCTACTTCTTTATAATCTATAGGTAAATAATTATCCTCATTAGAAAAAGTTAAAATTACTTCTGTATAGTTTAAAGGCGCGTAATGTTCCGTTCCATTAAAAATAATGTCTTCCATTTTAGAGCCCCGCAGAGACTTAGGACTCTGTTCTCCCAATGCCCATTTTATGGAATCAAAAACATTTGATTTCCCACAGCCGTTAGGGCCTACTACTACAGTTGTGCCAGGTTCAAATTTAAGGATAGTTTTCTCAGGGAAGGATTTAAAACCGAATAGCTCTAAAGATTTTAGATACATCTACTTTTTTAAAACTTCTTTCATTTTTTTAGTAAGAGACGGTACTATCTGAAAAAGATCTCCTACAATGCCATAATTAGCTATTTTAAATATAGGCGCGTCCGGGTCTTTATTTATCGCAACGATTATTTTTGAAGACTGCATCCCCACGAGATGCTGAATTTGTCCGGAAATACCGCAGGCAATATATATTTTTGGACCTACGGTTCTACCCGTCTGGCCTACCTGGTGAGAATAAGGTATCCAGCCGCTATCCACAGCGGCACGTGACGACCCCACGGCTGCCTCTAAAACCTTGGCCAACTCTTTCACTAATTTAAAATTTTCCGGGGCCTGAAGCCCTCTTCCGCCAGAAATAATTATATCGGCATCGGTTAAATTCACCTTGTATCCTTCTTCCCGGATGAAATCAATAAAACGTATTCTTTTATCTATAAACTCTTCGTCTATATTCTCCTCAATAACCTCGCCTATCCTGGAAATATCTTCTTCCAGTTCAGCCATGACTTTATGGCGTACGGTAGCCATCTGCGGACGATGATTTGGGGTAATAATCTGAGCCATAATATTACCTCCAAAAGCAGGCCGTGTTTGAATAAGAATCCTTCTTTCTTTATCAATATCTAAGCCCGTACAGTCAGCGGTTAATCCGGTATGAATTTTTACGGCAATTCTGGAGACTAAAGACCTTCCTTTTGTAGTTGCTCCGGCCAGGACAATTTCCGGGTTATACTTCTTAATTAAATGGGTAATTACCCGGGCATAATTTTCCGAAATAAAAACCCCTAACTCCGGTCTGTCTATAACTATTATTTTGTCAGCGCCTTTATGGAATAACTTATTTAGTTTAGCTTTCAAATTATAGCCCAGATAGACAGCGATTACTTCTGTTTTTAAATCTTTGGCTAACTGCTTTGCTTTACCCAAAAGCTCATAAGAAACCCCGGCAATCTCGTTATCCTCTTCTTCAACAAACACCCATACGCCTTTAGAATCTTCTATTACACCTGTCTTTACAATCTCAGGTTTAAAAATCTCTATAGCATCGAATTTACAAGCCTCCTTACACGCTCCACAAAAGTTACATTTATGAAGATCTATAACAGCGATTTTATTTACAATGCTGATGGCAGAAAAAGGACAAACCTTTACACAAAGGGCGCAACCCACACATTTTTCCGTTATTACTTTTATGCCTTTCTTACTCATAAGATATATTTTCTTAACTCCTCTCCTAATTTATCCACACACTCTTTGGATTCCCCCTCAAAAATTATTCCCTGCTGGCGCGCCGGGGGGCTGAATATCTTTACTACCTGGGTAGGAGATCCTTCAATTCCTACATCTTTTTCTTTCAACTCTAAATCCTTATTCGTCCAGATAGGAATACTCTGCTTTCTCGCTTTCATTTTACCTCTTAATGAAGGCAACCTTGGCTCATTTATTTCTTTAACTACAGTAATAAGCGCCGGTAAATCCAGTTCCAGGATTTCATATCCTTCTTCAAGAAGACGTTCCACTTTAATCACTTTTTTCTTAACATCTATCTCATCAATTTTCCTTACATAAGTAGCCTGCGGGAGATTAAGATAGGTTGCTATCCCCGGACCTACCTGGGCAGTATCACCATCGGACGCCTGTTTACCACAAAGAATTAAATCATAATTCCCTATTTTCCCTATAGTTTTAGACAAAACCAAACTCGTCGCACAGGTATCTGAACCAGCAAAAGTTCTATCACATAAATGAACTGCCTCATCAATCCCCAGAGAAATAGCTTCCCTTAAAACACTATCTGCCTGTGGAGGGCCCATGGTAATTACAAAGGTTTGAGCATTATACCTTTCTTTTAGTCTGATTGCCTCTTCAATAGCATACATATCAAAAGGATTAATGATAGAAGCAACCCCTTCCCTTATTAAAGTATTAGTCTGAGAATCGATTTCTACTTCAGTAGTTTCAGGAACCTGTTTTATGCACACAATTACTTTCATAACTCTTTACTAAAATACTATATATTTGAAAAATGTCAATACACACTGAATAAAAAATTCTCACCATTAACAGGACAAACAAAAGTTTGCTTCTGGCCTTGAAAATTTGCTAAGAAACATGGTATATTGAATTTAGGCTAAACCACGGGGAAAAGAAGATAAGAATAAAAAGAAGTGGTTTAGCTTTTTTTATTTTATAGGCTAATTTTTCTAAATCTGAATTTTATACTTGCTGATCTCATAAAAAGCGAATTCTACATGTTTGAAAACTGAAAATACTGATGCGAAATGAAAAGATAGGGGTATGAAAAAAAAGAGAAAAATAAATAAGGAGGCCAGGAATACAGGAAAAAAATATCGGTAACGGTGACGAAGTCCGTATCACTAACGGTTAAGGTAATGTAAATGGAAGAAAAGAAATGGATTATAAGTTTTAGAGATTTAGAATTTTAAAAAACGACTAACCTAACCGAATGACGAAACGGGCCTCGTAACCGTAACCAAATAACGATAAATCGTAATGTGTGTACTTGTACCTGTGTTAATCTGTGGTTAAAAAAAGGGACATAAAACCACCGATGAACCCTGTTAGATAATACAATTGAACTATCTAACAGGGTGAACACAGAAAAAGAGCAAAAAATATTATTTATTTTAAAAAGTTTGGATAAGGGATAAAAATGGAGGTGTTCAGATGAAAAAAGGTACGCGGAAATTTCAGGGAAAAGGAAAACTTTTGGCTATTGTTCTGTTAATAAGCACCATAGTATGCATGACAATTCCTGCATCATGGGCGTTAAGTCTTGATGCGCATCAAGGAGGACAATCTAATCTTATTAATCCAAGTAGTGCTACGGTTTTTAGCTCAGGGGCAGAGTCTTTTGAGCCAGAACCAGTAGATCAAGATACTTCTAAAATCAAAGCTGCCAAACAGCTTACGGGAGTAATAAGAGTTCATGATACTGCGGGAGGCGGCGGCTCAGGTTCGTTAATGTCAGGCCCTCCTATATATTTAGAAACTGAAGAGGCAACGTACCCTATAATAAATCCTAGCAGCTATTACGCAGACCCATTATGGCAAAAATTAATACCTCTGAAAAACAAAAAAGTTGATCTCAATGCTGAAATCGTCCCTATTTCTCCTTATTCGGGTTATAAAGGCCAGTTAAAAAATGTGGAAGATATAAAGCCTGAATACTGCTGGGGAGATATTAAAGAAATGAGAGTTGCAACTACAACCGAAGTCTCTGGACAGGGACATGGTAACGTAAAAAGTAATGTAGAACTAATTGCTATGGTAGAAAATGATAAACTTACCATAGAAACAAAAGAATTACCTCCTAGCAAAAGTTACTTAAATTTTTCTATGGATTTAGTAACAGGAAATATTAATATAATAGGCCGTTCTGCCTCTAAAGAGGAAAAAATTACTCTTAATGAAAAAAAGGGATATCTTCATGCTGTAGAAGATATGGTCTATTTAGTAAAATTCCATCAAGGAAAACAACAAGCTCCAAATGAAAAGGAAGAACTTCAAAAACTTATAGATTACCTTGACAGGATAAAAGAAGGAATTGAAATCTGAATTCTACTGAGAAAAAATCAGAAGGCCTTTGTCTCTAATCTACCCTTATTCCCGCAAGAAGATAAAGAGCTTTTAAATACTTCTCTTTAGTTTTTTCTACAATATCCCCGGGAAGGGCTGGCGCAGGAGGAGTTTTATCCCAATCTATAGACTCTAAATAATCCCTTACAAATTGCTTATCGAAACTTAGCTGAGGTTTTCCCGGTTCATATCCTTCTTTAGGCCAGAAACGGGAGGAATCAGGAGTTAAAATTTCATCGATAAGAATGATCTTATCATTTAATAGACCAAACTCAAACTTTGTGTCAGCAATAATTATTCCTTTTGATTCCGCATAGAAAGACGCCTTTCTGTAAATCTCAATACTTTTTTCTTTTATCCTGTAAAAAATATCCTTTCCCACTATCTCTTTCGCTTTTTCTTCGGTAATATTTTCATCATGTCCGGAATCTGCTTTCGTAGAAGGAGTAAAGATAGGCTCATTTAACCTGTCTGCTTCAAGAAGACCAGCGGGCAATTTTATCCCGCAAATAGATTGGTTTTTCTTGTATTCCTTAAAACCAGAACCTGCCAAATAACCTCTAACCACACACTCCAAAGGCAAAGGCTCGGCTTTCTTTACCAACACAAACCTACCATTCAATACAGCCTCATACTCCAATAAATATTCAGGTAAATCTTTCAAATCCCCGCTTATAATATGATCCTCGATTAATTCTTTAGTAAAATTAAACCAAAAAAGAGAAAGGCTTGTTAATACCTTTCCTTTAGCGGGAATAGGGGTAGGCAAAATCACGTCAAAGCAGGAAATTCTGTCGGTGGCAACAATTAAATACTTATCGCCTAAATCATAAATATCCCTTACTTTGCCTCTTTTAAAAAACTTCGCTTGTTCGAATTGTGTGCTAAAAACCTTTTCCATTCTTATTCCTGTTTTAAAAATGCCTCGGGAGAGATAACCGGACCGGATTCATTTTTCGCCCGCTTCAAACGTTTTTTCTGTTCATCCAGGGTCTCAAAAAACAAAGAAGGAATTTTTTCAATATCTTTATATATTTTCTCTATTCTCTCTATTTTTGCCAAGGCATTATCAATTCTTAAACTGAACTGTTGAATATAACTTTCCCGGGGATAATCTTGGCCTAAAACTTCTTTAAATAACATTTTTAAATCCTCATATTTGGGAATCAACCCCAGAGGAGTAGATATTACTTTTGTTTTATTACAAATCCTTAAGGTCATCCATTTTATCCATACATGCTTAGCCTTTTTATCCGTCAAAAAATTACCTGCTTCGTCTTTTAGAAAATAATTGACAGCAAAAATTCTGGCCGGGCTACTAAGCCTTTTACCAAAATTTAAATACATATCGATATATTTCCCGATAGGGACAGAAAGAAAATCCAGATTAGAGAAAGGATTAAACTTTCTTTCACCCTCTTTATCCAAAGTGGCAAAAGTAACTTCCGACTCTAAAGAAGCGCCCACACTTACCACACCATGAACCCAATCGAAACTCTCACAAACAGGGAGCCAGGTATCAGAGTCTCTGCCTCCGTAAATTATTCCCTCTATTTTTACTCCTTTAGGATTATCCAGCTCGGAATCACAGTTAGCTAAAGATTTCAATCTTACAGTATATCTGGCATTTTTATGGGCATAAGGGATAACTTTTCCCTTCTCATCTTTTTTCTCCGGAAACCATTCTCCGCAAAAACTTACTCCTTTCTCCGGCAAAGGCCTCTCATCTCCTAACCAACGAAGCCTATTCTCCTCAGTAACCAGGCTATTAGTAAAAATAACCTCTTCCGGTTTCGTAATTGCCTGCCAAATTAAAGGATCGTCTTTCGCGTTAACATTCTGAATTATCCCGAATATGCCGCTTTCCACATTTACGGCGAAAAGTTCTCCTTTCCTCTCTCTTAGATAAGCTATATCATCACCAACAATAGTTTCTTCGCTAATCATTGCCGTTGAGGTTTTTCCACAGCCGCTGGGGAAAGCCCCGGCGAAATAAATTTTTCTTTTATCCGGTCCGTTTATCCCCATAATAAACATATGCTCAGCAAGCCAGCCTTCTTTCTCTGCTTTGTTAATAGCCAGCCGCAAAGCTAACTTTTTCAATCCCACAGTATTACCGGCATACTGAGTATTTACAGTGTAAACGGTGTTTTCTGCCAAATCAATATAGATTCTCCGTTTATCCACGTTCCTACTTACACAATTCTTTAATTCGCCGGCGCTATGCACAAATTTAAAAAACCTATCCGGCTTTTCCTTCCTGAAGAATTCGTAGCCGGTACGATAAAGGATTATCTCTGAATGAGCAACATAATAAGAATCGGTAATTTGAACCGCGGGGATAGAGAATTCCGAATCCAGAGGGCCTAAACAAAAAATCCCCACAATCATTTCTTTCCCTGTCATTATATCCTTTAAATAAGCTGTTATTTCTTCCAACCCTTCCTTTCTATCTATACTGTTAAGGTGTCTCCCTAAATCCTGATTTTGGGCAAGAAGGTATTTGGTGGCTTTTTTATCCCTGGCCTGATCAAGAAAACCGTCAAAATGGATTGTGTGACCGGCTAAATTTAAAGGCCGTTCTTCTCCTAATTCCAAAGCCTTATTCCTTATATACTGCTTATCCTCAGAAGAATCAGTGCGAATAAATACACTTTTGGGATTGCACAAAGAGACATATTTAGAGATAAACTCCTGCAGAACAGGATTCTCCAGAATTTCCAGCTTGCGGTAATTGTCAAAGTTGCATTTATTTTGTAAAATTTTCATCACTTTCCTCTAGAATTTATTTTTTATAGAAATAAAACGATTGGAATTTTACCTTGGTATTACAGAGGGGAAATCCATGTTTTCGATAGAATCAAGTGCTTTATTAATCTTCTTTTTTAAACTCATTATTTCTCGATCCTTTTCTGCCAACTTCACATTTAACCTCTGCTTTACCTCGTTGCTCTCTTTGGAATTTTGAGAAAATCTGTCCTTTAAATCTTTGATTTCTTTTTCTTTAACATTAAGCGTTTCGGTAAGACGCTGGCTCTTCTTTACATACGCTGTTTTAGACCTCTCTTCCGCTAATCGTTCCATCCGCGAAAGCTTTTTCTCCAACGATTCAATCTCTCTATTTCTTGTCTCTACTTGTTTAAATAAACCTGCTTCGCGCTTTTTAACCTCTTGTTTTTCTATTTTCATCCGGGTTTTCATCTCTCTTATTTTCTTATTAGATTCCACTTCCTTAATCTTAACTTCATCAGCCAGAGCATTTATTTCCTTTTGAAAATTTTTCTCTTCTGCCATTATCTGTTTTTCTAAGGCCTTGATCTTTTTAGTAAATTTTCTTTCTTTAGCTTTGGATATGGCAGCAGCAGCATCTATTTTCTTCTGAGGAATTTTCCCTTTTACTGCTTTTAGTTTCTTTTCTATCTTTCCTATTTCCTTATTCGCCGCAAAAAGTTCCCTCTGTAAAGCGCGTATCTTTTCATTCCTGTTTTCTAAATCCTCTTGAAAATTTTTCTCTTCTGCCATTATCTGTTTTTCTAAGGCCTTGATCTTTTTAGTAAGTTCTTTTTCTTTAGCCTTGAATATGGCAGCAGCAGCATCTATTTTCTTCTGAGGAATTTTCCCTTTTACTGCTTTTAGTTTCTTTTCTATCTTCCCTATTTCCTTATTCGCCGCAGCAAGGTCCCTCTGTAAAGCGCGTATCTTTTCATTCCTGTTTTCTAAATCCTCTTGAAAATCTTTCTCTTCTGCCATTATCTGTTTTTCTAAGGCCTTGATCTTTTTAGTAAGTTCTTTTTCTTTAGCCTTGGATATGGCAGCAGCAGCATCTATTTTCTTCTGAGGAATTTTCCCTTTTACTGCTTTTAGTTTCTTTTCTATCTTTCCTATTTCCTTATTCGCCGCAAAAAGTTCCCTCTGTAAACCGAGTATCTTCTCATCCCTGTTTTCTAAATCCCTTTTAAGCTCATTTATCGCTTCCTGAAGTCTCTTGCCAGCCATAAAAGCAGATTCCTCAATCTTCTGCTCTAAATTTTTA
>JAGLUN010000030.1 GCA_023134705.1 Candidatus Omnitrophota bacterium
TTTTTGTACATCTCAGTTTTTACCCCGTTAGAGAACGAAGTTCTCTAACGGGGTTTACATAACTCTTTTGTTTGTAATTCATTGCGTATTCAGGTGTTTTTCAAATGCATTTTTCCGGTTAATCTTTAACCGGTAAACAAACCCAAAACGGAAAGTGCGGCGAATCCTACCTAATTAGGTCCACACGCCTCCATACAAACTACTCCCATAATTGTACCAAATGTTACTCCTACTTTTTTCTTATCATCGGCACAAATCTTACCGGAATGATATCCTTAATTACTACTTTCCCTTTCTCTTTTATAACCAGTTTTAATTCCTGAAATCTTTCCCCTACCGGGATAACCATTCTTCCGCCTTCTTTTAATTGCTCTAAAAGCTTAGCCGGGATTTCGCCGGGAGCGCAGGTCACAATTATAGCATCGAAAGGAGAGAATTCCTCCCATCCCAAGAATCCATCACCGGATTTTACTTTAATATTTTGATAGCCCAAGTCTTTTAATCTTTTCTCCGCGTCCCGGGCTAGCGGCTCTAAAATTTCAATAGTATAAACTTCTCCGGCTAACTCAGCTAAAACAGCAGCCTGATAACCACTACCGGTACCAATTTCTAAAACTTTTTCCTCTCCTTTTAAATTAAGAAGTTCGGTCATTAAAGCCACAATATACGGCTGAGAGATAGTCTGATTATAACCAATAGGTAAAGGTTGATCGATGTAAGCTAATTCTCTGTATTCGGGGGGGACAAATTTATGACGGGGCACTTCCAGCAAAGCTTCTATAACTCTCTCATTCTTTACTCCTCGTTTAATTATCTGCTCCTGTACCATTCTCTCCCGCAAAGAAACAAATTTTTCTGTACCCCATACCGTAGAACAAAAAAACAAAAATCCCGGAAATAGCAGTTTTTTCCACATTATTCCAAAAGTTTTTTTCCCAAGAATTTTAACGCCTTCCCCTATTTTTTCCAGGGCGAGAATACAGCTAAAGAGATATTCTTAACCGCGATACAATGAAGCAGTGCCCTTTGGACGAATTATACAACCGCCTAATTCGGGTTGATACAAATACAAAATCGTGTTAAAAAGCCGGCTTAGCCGGGCTGTCTTCTGAGAATGCTGCCGGAATTCGATGTTGTCATAGTCTTTAGCCCCCAATAATCTTTTAAACCCGCTGATTGGATACATAAAATTAAATGCCAAAACCGGCGTTCGGTTAGTCAGTTTGATTATCGTTGTAAGTCTTTACCCGCCTCCTCAAGAGTTTCATCACAGTTGCTATATCACATCTGAATACAATTGTATGCGGATTACATAATTTTATCAAGGTCTAATTTATTTAGTGTTACTAACAAAAAACCACTCTTTTATCCCGCGAGATTGAGGTAAACAGAACCATTCTTTCACTAGAATGACTCTTGTCTCAACTTCGCAGCCAGCTTTACTAAATTTCTCAAAGCCTTTTTCGTTTCAGGCCAATCTCTGGTTTTTAAACCACAATCAGGGTTTATCCAAAATTTATTTTTGGGAATATTTTCTAAAGCTCTTTTAACTATAGCTTCCATATCTTCCAATGTTGGAATCGCCGGAGAATGAATATCCCAAATACCAAGCCCTATCTGCTGTCTGAAATTGCCCTTTTCAAAACTTTCAATAATATCGCCTTTGCTTCTTGCTGCTTCAATAGAGATCACGTCAAAATCCATCCTTTCTATTTGTTCAACAATTTCTCCAAACTCCGAATAACACATATGGCTATGAATCTGCGTCCCGGGATCGGTATTCGTAGTTAGGCGGAAACTTTTTACTGCCCAATCAAAAAATTCAGGCCAATCTTTTCTTTTTATGGGCGCTTTCTCCCTAAACGCGGCCTCATCAATCTGAACGATTTTAATACCGCCTTTCTCATAATCACGTATTTCATCTTTCAAACATAGCCCTATTTGATAGGCGACATCCCTAAGAGGAATATCATCCCGGACAAAACTCCAGGCTATAATTGTAACCGCTCCGGTTAACATCCCTTTAACCGGTTTTGTCGTTAAACTTTGCGCGAACATGATTTCATTAACGGTCATTTTTTCAGGACGCGTCACATCTCCGAAAATAATCGGAGGCCGATAAGCCCTTGTGCCGTAAGAAATAATCCAGCCTTTTTTTGTTGTAGCTATTCCATCAAGTTTTTGCGCGAAAAATTCAACCATATCCGTTCGCTCAAATTCACCGTGGACTAAAACATCAAGCCCTAATTCTTCCTGGAATTTGATTAACTCGGTTATTTTAAGTTTGATAAAAGCATCGTATTCCTCCGGCGTTATCCGGCGCGCTCTAAAATCAGCTCTTTTTTTACGGATCTCTTCTGTTTGAGGATAACTTCCTATTGTTGTAGTGGGAAAAAGAGGCAAATTTAGTATTTTACCCTGTAACTTGCAACGGGCCTCAATAGACATCTCTTTATTAAAATCGCTTTCTTTAAGCTCTTTGACTCTTGATTGCATCTTTCCTTTCTCTCCCAACTTTTGGGAAAAGCTTTCTTGCGGGATCTGTTTAGTTTCAAAGAATCCAGCAATAGCTCTTATCTCTTCTATTTTCTCTTCAGCAAAACTAAGCCTCTTTGTAAGGGCTTCGCCTAACTCTTCACCGGCTAAAGTCAAAGGCAAATGATAAAGCGGAGCCCCGTTTGAGGCAACAATAGATTTTGCGTATTGGGAAAGTTCCTCTAAAACAGCAACAGCTGCCTTAATATTTGTTTTCCAGACGTTTCGTCCGTTCACAATTCCTGCAATTAACATTTTATCCCCGGGAAATCCTGTTTTCTTGATATTCTCAAGATTCTCTTTGCCATTCACAAAATCAAGACCAATTGACTGAACCGGTAATTCATACAAATCCTGAAGGAAATCAACAGAATCATAATAAGTAATTAAATTTATACCACAGCCAACTTTTCCCATAATTCCATAGGCTTTCTTAATCAAATCTATTTCATCAGGAGACAATTCCATCACAAAGGCCGGCTCTTCTATATGTATATGATGTATATGCGCGCTTTCTAACTCTTCCAATATTTGGCTATAGATTTCCACTATTTTAAAAAGATATTCCCCAAAGTCATTTTTGGAGATCCCCTTGCTCAATTTCAAAAAAGTAAAAGGCCCAATCAAAAAAGGGATACCTCTGTTGTATTTTTCGAAATCCTCTCGCGGCTTATTACGAGTATATTTAAAATGTGAGGTATCCATAAAAGAAAAATCCGGCACAAGATAATGATAATTGGTATTAAACCATTTGGTCATTTCAAGAGCATTCTTGCCCCGGCATAAATCATAATAATCACTTAAACTCTTTGGATTATACAAACCAAGCATAATAGCCGTATCGAGAAGCTGATCATAACCTGTTATTTCACCCACAGGGAATGAATCCAGGCAACCACTATAAGTCAAAAGCATATTGTCCTGTGTTCTACTTAGCATAGATTCAACCTCTTCTTGTGTCGCTTGTCCTTTCCAGAAATTTTCAATTATTTTTTTATATTCTCTGTTTTTACCCAATCTCGGAAACCCATAAGCATACGTTTTCATCTTTTCCTCCTTTTGACTTTAATTAAAAAACCAACCCTCAGAAGGTTGGCTTAAACATACTTTATCTTTTCTTCCCTTTCCGCGGAAGGTACTTCCCAAAATAAAAGGTATTCGGACTCATTAGCTTAAAAAAGCGAATATTACCGTTGCTGGACAGTCTCCGGATCTTACGGAACTTCCCCTTTTTATTCGGTTAAAATTATTCGTTTTAGAACTATTACTTTAATTATTACAATTTCAAAAGGCATCCCCCCTTTCTTATTTTAAACGAGATATTTTCGTAATCTCCAAACATCATGTCATCCCCACGACATATTACCTTGTAGTATATCTTAAAATCTATCCTCTCTCAATAATTTTTTTAGGTACGCCACACCGTCGAACGAACTCGCCGATTACCAGACTTCAACCTTGCCAATTTATTCTAGTATGCTAATATGTAATAATCAAAAGGAGTATATTTTATGAAGATTATTATTGTGGGTGCAGGAACAGTTGGACTTAGCCTGGCGCAGCATTTCTCTCAAAGGAAACACCATATTGCCGTCATTGAACAAAATAAAAGACTCTGTGAAGACATCACCAACAAGCTTGATGCCTTTATGGTAACAGGTATTGGCAGTTCTCCTGCCGCCCTTGAGAGCGCGGGTATAAGATCAGCGGACATGATCATTGCTGTTACTCCAAATGATGAAACCAATCTTCTAGCCTGCAGCTTTGCCATGCAAAATGGCGTTAAGAAACGCATTGCCAGAGTTAAATCAGACCTTTATACTTCCAATAAATCCCACATTAGCCTTGAACAATTAGGCGTTACTCATGTGATAGAGCCGGAACGGGAGGTGACGAAAAAAATTCTGCAATATATAGAATTACCGGGTGTATTGGAAACCGCAAACTTTCAATCCGACAGCATCTATCTTCGCGGTTATCAGTTAACCGATGCTATGCCTATTGCTTACAAAACTCTTGCTGAGATTAAACACATGGCTAAAACTTCCCCAATGCTCGTTGTAGCAATCACCCGCCAAGGCCAAAACCTGCCTCCAACAGGTAATCAAAAGCTTCTGCCGGCTGATAAGATTATAGTTATCATGCCTAAAGATTCTTTTAAGACATTCCGTTCTCTTATTAACTGCAAGACAACCAAGTTAAAAAAAATCATAGTTTCCGGTGATTCACTAACCGCTATCCACCTTGCGCAAGCGCTAAAACCATTATGTGAACAGGTTTTTCTAACAGACCCTGACTTAGAACACGGCCGTATGGCAGCATCAATGCTTAATGGCGTCGAAGTTCTTCATGGTGACAGTACAGACAGCGATTTCTTACAGGAAATTAATGTTAAAGGCAGCGATTGCTTTATCGCTGCCGGCAAAGATACGGAAGATAATATTATGTCCTGCTTATTGGCAAAGAATGAAGGCGCGAACAACGTTATTTCTATCAGGGATAATGACCGGCATAGTGAATTATTCCACTCGCTTGGCATTGATCACATAATTAATCTGCAACAAATCACCTTAAACGCAATTATAGAAAAAATCCAAATAGTTTCTCTTGGTACATATCTAAAGCTAAAAACCACTGGTATTAAAGTTGTACGCCTTAAGGCAGAAAAAAATAGTTCAGTTACCGGAAAATCGCTTCGTGAACTTGACAAAGTTTTCAAGAAATCTATTATCATAGGATGTATTATCCGCAAAAACTCAGTAATTATTCCCGAAGGCGCCATAACCATTGAAGATAACGACGAAGCTATAGTTCTCTGCCAAAGCCAGGATATCGATTTAGCTCACAAATTATTCAGTTCCGGATTAAGAAATCATTTTAAATCAATCACTCAATATAATCCTAAAAAAAGCTTGTGAATGTAAAATTCATCTTTTTTTGCCTAGGCATATTACTTAAGGTTCTTGCTCTCATTCTCATTATCCCTGCCCTAATTGCCTTTTTAGAAATTCCCTTAAAAATATTTCCTAAAATTCTTTTCGATCCCCGGCTGCTGGGGTTTCTCATCGCGATAGTAAGCTCATTTGTATGCGGAATTTTCTTAAGCGCTTCCGGCAGCAAGGAACTAACCGGTACCGGCATCAGGGAAGGGTTTGCCATTGTTACCTTCAGCTGGTTTTTATCAGCTTTTTTTGGTTCAATCCCTCTTTTGGTCTACTTTCTCTCTCAGACCGAAGCCATCACAGTTAACACAGTGATTCATGCCTTCAGCAATGCTTATTTTGAAATTATGAGCGGCTTTACCACTACAGGCGCGACTATTCTTACCAACGTTGAAGTACTGCCCCGGGGTATTCTATTCTGGCGAAGCCTAACGCATTGGCTGGGCGGCATGGGGATTGTAACCTTAGCTTTAGCGATACTTCCTGCTTTTGGTATTGCCGGTTACCAAATGCTCCGGGGAGAAGTGCCCGGGCCAACAACCGAACGGTTTAAGCCGCGTCTTGCCCAAACAGCCAAGATTCTCTGGGGTGTTTACGCGCTGATGACTCTGGTTGAAGTGATCCTTCTAAAACTTGGCGGCATGTCTTTATTCGATGCTTTATGCCACTCCTTCGGCACCATGGCCACAGGAGGATTCTCCACAAAAAATGCTTCTCTTGCAGCCTACAATAGTGCTTACATCCATTGGGTAATTACCATTTTTATGTTCCTCGCGGGAATGAACTTTATTATCCACTACCGGATTTTATTTACCAGGAAATTAGACTTCATCAGAAGGAACCGGGAATTCCATTTCTATATAACAGTTATTCTTACTGCAGTTATAATCAGTACCTTCATCCTTCAGACTCGCGGCATTGCCCCTAAAGAACAAATTTCAAAAAGTTTCCGCAGCCAGCCTCTTTCAGAAAAGGAACTTACGGAAAAAATCGTTATTGAAAAATCAAAAATAAATTCTTTTAATAATACTCTACGTCACGCGGCATTCCAAACAATTTCTATAACAACTACTACTGGATATTGCGTAGCGGATTTTGATGCCTGGCCGAATATTCTGCGTTATATGCTGGTAATTCTTATGTTCTTTGGAGGATGCGCGGGGTCAACCGGCGGGGGTATAAAAATGATAAGAATTATGATAATTATTAAAACTGCCTTACGGGAGGTAAAAACACTTATCCAACCCCGCATTATCCTGCCGATAAAAATAGCAGGTAAAACAATAGAAGAAAAGCAGGTAACAAATATCATCGGATTTGTAACACTTTTCCTAATCGCCTTTGTGATATTTTCCGCAATCATGAGTTATATGATAGAAGACTTTACCACCGCTATTACGGCTGTTGCTGCCACTATGTGTAACATCGGCCCCGGACTTTCGGGTATTGGAGCAGCCGAAAACTATGCTTGGATTCCCCTTCCTGGAAAATGGATTTTAACTCTCTGTATGCTTCTGGGCCGGTTAGAAATCTATACTGTGTTTATTGTCTTGTCTCCGGTTTCCTGGAGAAAATAATCTTACTCGGGAAAGGCACAATACTTAATTCTTAGTTGTCTTAGCATACTCTTACGCTGCTTTTATTCGCTTTCCTGCCAACAAACAACTTTCATGTTTTCATCAATGTTTGCTTTCTAAGGCTGGGATAAAGGCAGGCTGATATACAACTAAAATGATTCGACCGATTTTTGATATACATCAAGTTTTTCAAATATAAACGCCATATTTTGAAAATAGAAAATCGAGATTGGACCGCAATCAAAAATCTATTTTTATCTATTTTCGACTTTCGATTTTCGATTGCTCTGCCAATTTCTGCCAAAGGCAGAAATTGGCAGCCCGGCCTGGACTCCCCTCGAATACTCGGGGCAAGCTCACATTTGTTTCTCGCCTTCCGAGACAACAACAAAAAAAATCCACCCAAAAGGGTGGTTTTTTTTGTTGGCTGCCCGGCCTGGACTCGAACCAGAAAAGTCAGCTCCAAAAGCTGATGTGTTGCCGATTACACTACCGGGCAAAGCTTTAACCCAAAACCGCAGTTAACCCAAATAATGCTTACTTCATTATTTGGGTTAGCAGAAACAAGGCAAATTAAAAAATTATCAAAACAAACCCCGTTAGATGTTTTTATTATCTAACGGGGCAAAATCCAGATCGGCCTGAGAGATAATTATCTCCTTTTGCAAACCTTGAAAATTCACTATCTAGGCTATCTATAAAATATTATTCTCTTATTATATAGAAGTAGCTTCTTCCTCTTTTTCCTTTCCCTCGGCTTTATTTTGTGCGTCCTTTTCCTGGTAGTACGCATCCAAAACCTTGCTTTGGAGATAATCTCTGAACTCCTGGTTAATTGGATGCGCTAAATCCTGATGTGTGCTCTGTTTGTCCTTAGTTAGATCCCTTGGCGTAAACGGGAGTTGGACTCCGCATGAACCACAAAATTTAGAGCCTATGTCAACTTTTCTACCACATCGAGGGCAAAACTGCTTCATTTTTCTTGCCGGCATAGCTACAAACAACCCCTGGTTACCTTCCACAACTTTAATATTTCTTACAACAAAAGAATTGTCAAAAGTCACTGTAACGTATGCCTTAAGTTTCTTCTCACCTTCACGAAGTGAAACTCTTACCTCAGTAATCTCCATAGAAACTCCTCCTTTTTACATAGTGTGAACTTCAAGAACTCTCCAATTATTGCAAAAAGCTTTTCTTAAAGATTGTATATGTCTCTTATTTTTTATCAAAGCAAAAAAAGCACTTCCACTTCCGGTCATTTTAAACCTTAAGTTCCGTAAAAAGCTTTTATGTTCCCTTAAAACCGGAGAGGCGGAAAATGCTCCTTCTTCCAACACGTTGAAGAAACTATATTGCAAAAGAGCGAAATCCTTTCTTTTTAAGGCATACAAAAGTATTTTAACATTATTAAGAAAATTTGTCAATTTTACTTTTGTGTTCTTATAGACTAATTTCGTAGAAAGCCTCTGGCCGGGGTAAACAAGAAAATAATTAAGGCGGCGGCACAAATTTAAAGGCCTCACCTTTTCTCCTCTGCCCCAAAGATAGGCAAAAGAGCTTTCCGAAAGGAAAAAATTTACATCACTGCCTAATCTTTTCCCAAGGCTGTAAAGACGCTCAAGAGGGATATTAATGTCCATAAGTCTCATTATGCCGATGAGTGCGGAAGCACCGCAGGAAGAACCTCCTCCAAGGCCAGCGCCTATGGGAATATTCTTTTTTAGATAAAAACTGAAACCGCGTTTTATTTTAAATTCTTTTTTTAAAAGTAACGCCGCTTTAACACAAAGATTATTTTCATTCGCCAAAGTTTTATCATCGCACATCATCTTTATCCCGGGATTTTCGTTGACTATTATAGTAAGTTCATCGAAAAGAGAAATCCTGCTTACGACAGTTTCGATTTTATGGAAACCGCTCTTGTACCTTCCCAGTATATTAAGATAGAGATTAATTTTGGCGGGGCAGATTAATTTAATCCTGCAAGGTCCCTGCTGCTTTATCAGCGATGGCTTCTGCTGACAATCCATATTTCTTCATAAGTTCTTCAGGCGCACCGGATTGACCGAATATGTCCTGTATCCCGACTGGGGAAATTTTTTTAGGATATTTTGAGCTTAATACTTCGCATACAGCGGAATAAAGCCCTCCAATAATCTGATGTTCTTCACAAACAACAAGACCCTTATGTTTTTTAGCTAAATTAACGATAAAACCTTCATCTACCGGCTTTATAGTGTGAATATTAGCTACTGTAACGCTTATATTTTTATTTTCCAGAATCTTAGCTGCCTTTAAAGCCTCCCAAACCATGATCCCGCAGGATAATATCGCCACATCTTCTCCTTCGCGAATCACATAAGCTTTGCCCACAGCAAATTCTTTTTTATCGGGAATCACGGGCACTTTCGATCTCCCTAATCTTATATAAAAAGGGCCTTTATTCCGGTAGGCAGCGATTACCGCGTCTTTAGTCTCCTCGGCATCACAGGGAACAATTATTTTCATACCGGGTATCGCTCTTAAAAAAGCTACATCTTCCAGGGCTTGATGGGAAGCTCCGTCTTCACCCACGGTAATTCCGGCGTGAGTAGCCACGATTTTAACATTACAGTCATTATAACAAACAGAATTTCTTATCTGATCCAAAACTCTCGCCGTAGCAAACATAGCAAAAGTAGAAACAAACACAATCTTCCCACAACTGGCTAAACCCGCTGCTGAGGCCATCATATTTTGCTCGGCTACACCAAAATTAAAGAACCTATCAGGGAATTCTTTGGCAAACATCGCGGTTCTTGTAGAACCGGAAAGGTCGGCATCCAACACCACAACATTAGAATCTGCCCGGCCCAACTCCACTAAAGTTTTTCCATAGGCGTCCCGTGTATATAAATATTCAGAATTGCTCATCTTTCTCTTCCATAAGTTTTTCTATTTCCTCCAATTCTGCTAAAGCAATCTCCCTTTCTTTATTATTAGGAGCTCTTCCGTGAAAATCCACGACATGTTCCATAAAAGAGACCCCTTTACCTTTGACTGTATTAGCAATTATTACCGTGGGTTTTTGTTTAACTGTTTTCGCCTCGGCAAAAGCCTCCAAAAGCTCTTCGATATTATGTCCGTCACACTGATGTGTATGCCACCCAAAGGATTCCCATTTATTAACCAAAGGTTCTAACCCCATTATTTCTTCTATATGCCCATCTATCTGAAAACGGTTATAATCCACAATACCGCAAAGATTATCAACCTTAAAATGGGCTGCTGCCATAGCTGCCTCCCAAATATTTCCTTCTTGGATCTCTCCGTCTCCCATAAGACAATAAACACGCCAATCTTTTTTATCCAGTTTCCCGGCTAACCCCATACCTAAAGCCACGCTTAATCCCTGTCCTAAAGAACCACTGCCTACCTCTATACCGGGAATGCGCCAATCAGGATGACCTTGCAATAAAGAATCAATTTTTCTTAAATTCCAAAGCTTCCCCATATCGAAATGGCCGGCTAAAGCGAGAGCAGCATAAATAACAGGACAACAATGGCCTTTAGAAAGATGAAAACGATCCCTTTCCGGCCAGTCCGGATCTTCAGAATTATAACGCATCACTTCGAAAAAAAGGCAGGTTACAATCTCTGTGCTGGAAAGAGACCCGCCCGGGTGACCGCTACCTGCTTTAGAAAGCATCTCAATAATCAGTCTTCTTATCTTATTCGCTTTCTTTCGTAACTGTACTATCTTTTTTTTCATATTCGACAATTTTTCTCTTTAAAGAATCATCCTCAGGATCAAGGACTAATCCTTCTTTATAAAATTTTAACGCTTTATCTATATCTTTTAATTTTACATATAAATCTCCTAAATGTTCATAGATCACCGGTTCTTTAAGATATTTCAAAGCTTTAACCAGATACTCTTCGGCTTGTTTGTAATCCTCTTTTTTAAAATAAATCCAGCCTAAGCTGTCTAAATAAGCTCCGTTATCGGAATCGCCTTCTAAAGCCCGCTTTACCAATCCTTCGGCCTCATCTAAATTTATTCCCTCTTCAGCGTAGATATACCCTAAAGAATTAAGAGCATCAGCATGCTTTATATCAAACGTAAGTGTCTTCTTCCACATACTAATAGCCTTTTTCCTCTCACCGGTTTCTTCGTAAAAATACCCCAGCCAAAAATACCCTTCCGCGAAATCAGGCTTTTGTTTAATTATTGCCTGATATACTTTAATCGCCTCTTTGTGCATTTTTTTATAAAAATAAAATTGTCCTAAGTACTCTGAAATTCTTACGTTTTGGGGACGGAGCTGATGAACTTTTTCAAGAAAATATTGATATTCAGACTCAAGCTCTTTCCCCATTTCTTTACTGGCATAAAAGAAAATTAAAGCTATAGAAATATCCAGATTATCAGGAGATAATCCTTTCGCTTTCTTAAATTCTTTTTCGGCTTCCGCGTCCTTGCCTAATTTAAGAAGGAGAAAAGCGGCTTTTAAGTGTAAATATCCCGAATAAGGATCCAACACCTTTACCACTCCTAACTCGTCATACGCCCCCTGGTAATTTCCATCTTTAAAGTAAAGTAAGCTTCTTAAATAGTGGCTTGAGGTAGAAGATAAAACTCTCGGCGTGGCCGGATAGGCAAACAGAATTCCGCTTACCGCCAAAACAATTGCTAAAATTACAATCTTTCTCATTAAATTTAATTTAATGGGGATTTATTTATTCTTATGTCTCTGCTGTTTGCGTCTTTTTTTAAACCAATGACGTTTAACTTTCTTTAATTTCTTTTTTTTGCCGCAGGGCATGCATTTCCTCCTCTGAACAAAATAGAAAGTAGCAAGACTTTTTTATTCTCTCTACTTGCTACTCACTATTTTATCTTTATCACTTATGTATATTTATATTCTCAACAATTAATATATCAATTTATTTAAGGGGTACTCAATTATCCCCTCAGCTTTTGCTTGTTTCAACTTAGGAAGTAAATTGCGCACCTCTCTCTCGTCAATAACAATTTCCAAAGCATACCACTCGTCCAAAGTAAGTGCCGATATCGTTGGGTTCTTCAATGCCGGAAGAAGTTTTAAAATTCTATTTAAATTATTCTTCCGGACGTTAAGCTTTAAGCCGACTTTACCTTTTGCTTCCAGCGCGCCTTTGAGAAGAAGCAAAATATTCTGCATCTTTTTTTTCTTCCACTCATTTTTATTAGAATCCTTATTGGCAATAAATTTCGTGGTAGAAACACAAACACAGTCAATCTCCCTTAAACCGTTAGCCCTTAAAGACTCCCCGGTTTCGGTAAGTTCCACAATAGCATCGACTAAATTGCTTTTTACTTTCACTTCTGTAGCTCCCCAGCTGAATTCTACTTCTAGATTTATTTTTTTCTGCTTAAAAAACCTTTTAGTAAAATTTACCAATTCCGTAGCAATACGTTTACCCTCTAAATCTTTCAACTTCTTGAACTTAGAATCAGCTTTTACAGCGACAACCCATCTTACCGGACTTAATGTCCGTTTAGCGTAAACGAGTTCTTCCAGCCGCAGCACATGAGAATTATTCTCCAAAATCCAGTCTTCACCGGTAATCCCGCAATCTAAAACACCTTCTTCCACATAACGGGACATCTCTTGCGCCCTTAAAAGAACCGGCTCGATTTCCGCATCATCGATGGAAGGGAAATAAGAACGTTTGCTCACCCGGACATTAAAACCCGCCATCTTAAAAAGCTCTATAGTAGATTCCTGCAAACTTCCTTTAGGTAACCCTAATCTTAATAATTTCATAGCGAATTAACCCCGTTATAAGACATTAAATTATACAGTTAGGGCAAGGCATTGTAAAGGAAAATATTCCATCCAAGGTCAGACCTCAGGCTATAAAAACAGCTTATTTAGCCTTTGCTATTAATCTTTTTGCCGCCTCAAATACCTCCTCAACCCCTATTTCCCGCAAACAGGCTTTATCATAATCACAACCTTTAAATTTAAATTTCTGATAACAAGGCCGGCATTGCAAAGCATTTTTATTTTTTAAAACAACAACCTTATCCTGACAAAAATATCGCCCGTAGACTAAATCATCTACCGGGCCAAACAATCCTACGGTATTTATTGATAGCGCTTGAGCGATATGAAAACGCCCCCCGTCATTAGTAATAAAAAGGTCACAAAAAAAAAGAAAATTTTGATTCCTTTAAACTTTGTCTCCATTCATCCTTCTCAAGAATAAATACCTTATTAAGGAATTTATTCCTTTGCAGGATAGGATATACCCTTTTGTCAGATAAATAAAATATTTCCGCTTCAGGCAGGTTATTCTTTAGATTTCTTATAAGTGGTGTAGTAAATAAAACATCCCCTATGCCAAAAGGATGAAAGATTAAAACTTTCATTATCGGCAGGGGTAAAAACTCCAAATATATTTTTTACGCATACTTTAAATATATTTACTTAGATTCGTTGCATCCTCGTAACTCTCTCAACCGTTCAGAAAAATATCCTCCGGTATAAGCATCCAGAGCAGCGGTAAGTTCTCTTAAACGTAGTTGTTTTCTTAGCTTTTCGTCTTCATTAAGAGTTTTATTTATCGATTCCAGCTTAACCCTCAATCTTTCAAAATAAACCGCGTTTATATCATCAAGAATATTAACCCTTAATTGAGTGACCAATCTACTCCTTGTATCTATGTCATCTTCGTAAGAATTCCAAATTAAATCACCGATATCCCATTTCAAATTTATTCCCCAGTCACGCGGGCCGACAATCGCCCCTCTGTAACTGGCTCCGTAAGCGCCGTATATTGTCTTATCGTAATCCAAACTTACTTCCGGGAATACAGCTCTAACCTTCAAAGCTTTTCTCCATTTCGCAATTTTTCCCGGATGGACTTCATTATATCTTAAAGCTGCCTCCTGAACCTCAGAGAAGGAAGGTTCGCGTTCAAGAAGCTCTTCTAATTTGGAATAAGAAGCCGGGATAGTAAACTCTTCTTTGAAAAACAAACCTTTATCCGTAGCCGCGAACAATATACCGGCCTTAGCGAAATCTACCCAAAAAATATCTTTTGTGGGTAACCCTTCAAAAAGAGACCGGTAGGTTTTTTCTTCCAAATTAATTCTGAATATTCCTTTATCAGTAGCCAGGTATAACGCTTGCTTATCACTGCTAATTTGAGAAATACATCTGATTCCGGCATTTTCTATAATAGAAATGTATGCCTTAGAAAAAGCGGCTCCTTCGTTATAAGAAGCAAAAAGGCCTTTCGAAGTCCCTAAATAAACTGTCTTGGGGTTAAATTCATCTACCTTTAAAACAGAAGGAAAAAAATCATCTTCGTCTTCTTCCTCTTCCTCACTATCTACCTTTTTCAAAACAAAGATTCTTCTAAAATCATTCCTGCTTGTAGCTTTATATACCCCTCGGTCTGTAGCCGCAAAAATATTTCCTAAAGAAAAATCCAAAGAATAAACAATTGAATCCTCCGGTAAACCTTTCATCTTTTTCCAATTCCAGAAGTCATCACTACTATAATAAAGCCCCTGGTTTGTTCCCAAATATACAATTCCCTTATGACTTTTTATACATATACTCTCTACGTCGGGAGGCAGACTAAAAATCTTTTCAACTTTATTTTCTACCACCCTGTAAAGATAACTCCGGGAAGCCAAATAAACGGTGTCATATAAATATTCGTCAACGAATATATCTTTTAGTTCCTCGGCTTTAGCTATAAAAACTTTTTGCCAAAGCTTTCCCTTATTGGAACTTTTGAAAAGGGTATTATTCCCCGCGGCATAAATTAAATTATCCTCAAAAGGGGAGATATAAACCTTATGAAAAAAACTATTTTCTATCCCTCTAACATTAATGAAGGCCGCAAAACCGGACTCAAGGGAAAAAAAAGAGAGAATCAATGCCAGGATTAATTTCATTACCGCCTCCTAAGTTTGTATGTAGTATTGTCAAACTTTATTACTTCAGTCTCCGGGATATGCTCAATTACCTGAAAACAATATACAGCATCAAACGTATTTGCCTTAAACCCCAAGTCAATGCCATTCATCGCTATCAAATTATTTATCTTATATTTTTCTCTGGCATTAACACAACGGCAATAAAGGAGGCTAAAAGCCAAAAAAAGATAGATAATTTAAGAAAGTACAACTGGGAATCAAAAAAAGAATGGGTTAAAAACGTTAATAGCCCCGCGAATAACCCTACAAATAGAACATCAGGATTTCTCTTCAATTTAGCATAACTTCTACCGATGATTTCTCCTAAAAACCATAAAAAAGATAATAAGCCTAAAGCGCCGCATTCCGCTAAAATCTGAAAATAACAATTATGAGCATACTGGTAACCCAGTTCGGTATACGCTGGAAGATAAAGCATAAACGTCCCCAGCCCCTTGCCTATTAAAGGAGATTCTTTAAACATCGCAACCGCGGCATTCCACATTACAAACCGACCGGCATCTCCACTTTTCTGAAAGCTGAATAAAACCCTGCTGCGCAATACAGGCACAGTAAACATGCCTGTTATAAAAATCACGCCAACCAATAAAAAAATCCATTTATGCTTTTTGCTCGCCGAAAACATTACCACGCATAAACAACCGCAGATAAAAGCGACCCAAGCCCCGCGGGAATACGTAAAACATAAATTAACTACTATTAATAAAGATAAAAGGATAAGGCCGGCTTTTAACTGCCATTTCCTTAAATTTAGAAAAAAGGCATTGACGATAAAAAACATAACTGCAAGAAAAGTGGCAAAATTATTAAAATGATTGAAACTTGACCGAACACCAAGAAAATTGTCGGTTCTAACCATAGCAAACCTTCTTAAAAAACCAATCCCGGTAATTTTCTGCCAGAGGCCATTTATCCCTACCAGAAAAGTAGAAACTACCATAACAGCTAACAACTGCTTTACTTTCTTTCTATCCAGGAATACCCGGGCAAAATAAAACAATAAGACCCCCTCTCCCCATTTAGAAATCCAGGCTCTTAGACTTTTCGCGAGTAACGGCCCGCTGGCAAACAGCGATAGCCCGATACAAATAAAAAATACCAGGGCGGATAAATTTATCCTGTCTTTAAAAAAGGCCTTAAAACTATTTAAATCCGGATGTTTAAAAACAAGCTTCAACAAAAAGCAAAACAATATACCGGTAAAAGAAATTTCGATTAAGGCTCCGGAAATCGGGAAAAAGAATACTAAAATAACAAAAAATGAAAAAGCCGCTTTATCTATTATCTTTAATGCCTTTTTTTTAAATCCTTCAGTCATATGTTTACAGAATTCCTAGATACTTAATAACTAATACGCCCCTTTGCCTTTAAAAACAGCCGGAGCCGTCCACAAAAGAACTAAAAAATCCAATCCAAAAGACCAGTTATTTACATACCACAAATCCCACTTCACCCATTTCCTGAAAGTAAGCTCGCTTCTTCCCCTCACCTGAGATAATCCGGTCATACCCGGCCTTATGGAAAGCCTCTGCATATGGATATGATTATATTTTTCCACTTCATCGGAAGTAGGAGGCCTTGGCCCTACTAAACTCATATCCCCTTTTAAAACATTAAATAATTGCGGCAATTCATCTAAACTATGTCTTCTCAAAAACCTGCCTACACGGGTTATTCTGGGGTCTTTTTTGATTTTGAATATAACCCCGTCTTTAACTTCATTCTTTTTTAACAATTCAGGTTTCAAACTATCAGCATTTTTCACCATTGAACGGAATTTATAAAAATTAAAAAGATTCCCTTTAAAACCAACTCTTTTTCGGATATAAAAAACAGAGCCCGGCGAATCCAATTTAATTAAAACCGTAATAGCTATAAATAAAGGTGATAATATAATTAACAAAATTAAAGCGGCGACAAAATCGAACAATCTTTTTAAGACAAATTCCGTAGGGTGATGCCTCCTTTCCTTATAAGTAAGCAAAGGGATAACCCCTAAATAAGTTATATTTAAAAGAGGTAAAGGTTCTTCAAAATTCTCAGGAACTATCCGTAATCCCAACCGCATCTTTTTTGCCTGTTTTATTAATTCGGAAATGGCTTTTCTTTCAGAAGGGATAGTTACAATTATTTCATCCACAAAATGTTTTCTGGCGATTGCAGTAAAATCGCTAAGCCGGCCTAAGATAGGAAAACCGCCGATAGATTCCTGTTCTTTATCTTCTAAAAAGCCAATAATTTTAAACCCCCACTGAGAATTTCTTTTAATTTCTTCCAGAACAACCTTAGCTGTTCTTCCGGCGCCGACTATTAAAATATTTAAATTGTGAAATCCCTTTGAGATCAATCTCCTTACAATCAGCCTTTTGATTATCCTCCAGCCGCTTAAAAAAACACAAAGCAGGAAAAAGCTGGTTATAAAAATCTGCCGGGAAAAATATTTATACTGGGCAAAGAATATAACCGTACCTATTAGAATTCCTGTATAAAAGATACTTATAAAAACCCGACTTATTTCTCTCAAAGCAGTTAAACTTCTATCTGTAGAATAGAGATTCCTTCTTTTAAAAGATATTATGATAAAAACAGCCCAGAGTACAAATGTAAAAAGGTAAGATTTAAAATAAGGATGCCATGAACCCGAAGAAATACCTATAAAAACAGTATATCTTAAAAAATAAGAGAGATAAAAGCTGAAACCAATAAAGCATATATCTATAAAAAGATAAACCGGGTAAACTTTGCGTAAAGATTTAATCATAATTACCGGGATTGGTTTAAAATCGGCAAAACCCTGTTAACCGGAAAAATGCATTCAAGAAAATCGCTTCGCGACAACTTTTAAGAATTTTTCAGTGGTTAGGAAAGTTTTACCTGTGCCCGCAAGGGTATACTTTCCTATACCATGAAAAATACCTGGATACGCAATGAATTACAAACAAAAGAGTTATGTAAACCCCGTTAGAGAACTTCGTTCTCTAACGGGGTAAAAACTGAGATGTACAAAAAAATCCCTTTGCATTTTTCCATGGTAAC
>JAGLUN010000031.1 GCA_023134705.1 Candidatus Omnitrophota bacterium
TAATGCTAACTGCATTATTTGGGTTTATATCAAAAACGCAATACTCTTAGGTAAAGCCATCGGGATGCGCGGTTCGTTTACCCCGTTAGAAAACAAAGTTTTCTAACGGGGTTTACTTACAAATCCCTCGCTTCGACGAAGATATAAAGTCTAAAAGATACCCTATCTCAGGCAGCGGAGGAAGATTGTTTTTTATTAATTCCCTCGCTTGGTTCTTGGAATGATTTTCGAAAAAAATTATTTTAAAGGCCTTCTTGACTATTTCTATACTTTCTTTAGCGAATCCCGCGCGCTTTAGGCCTATAAAATTGATACCCCGCACTTTTACCGGATGGCCGTCACATAAAGAATAAGGCGGTACATCCTGAACCACCTTGGAACATCCGCCGATAATAGAAAAACTACCTATACGGCAAAATTGATGAAGAGCGACTAACCCTCCGATAACAACTTTATCCTCTATTTCCACATGCCCTGCTAAAGTAGCAGTATTAGCAAAAATATTGCTGTTGCCAATTTTACAATTATGAGCGATATGCGAATAAACCATAATCAGATTGTCATCACCTATTGAAGTTTTACTATTCTCTTCTGTTCCCGGATTTATAGTCACAAACTCACGAATAATATTGTTATCTCCGATAAAAAGGAAACTTTTCTCACCCTTATATTTTAAATCCTGGGGAAGGCTTCCGACCATAGCATAGGGAGATATTCTGCAGTTTTCACCGATTTCCGTATATCCTAAAATATGCGCAAATCCCTCGATGACGGTAGAAGAACCAACTTTTACGTTTTCACCAATAACCGCGTAAGGACCAACCCTGACATTTTCATCAAGATAAGCGTTAGGATGAACCATGGCCTTAGAATCAATTCTTACACTCATAGATTTTTATTATATCAAAAATCGAATAGGGAGCAACTTAAAAAACAAATATCAATACGGCTAATTGACCAATAATTTTTCCCATCGGCGTTTTTCGGTGTATTCGACGGTTGAGCACTTTATTAAGTATCCAGCGAAATCCGTCCTTTGGCGGGCTAATTTATTTTTAACCGCCGATTGAGCTGATTAACGCGGATTATTTTTTAACCACAGATTAACACAGATACAAGTACCCACAGCTTTAAACTACTAATCTTTCATACAGCAGCTTCAGGTTAGCAAAATTTATAATTTAACCAACTCCTCAACCAAAATTTTTAAAATAATACAATACTTGCGCACGATGAATGCTGTCTACTGCTTTTAATTCGATCATTACTTCTGTGTGCATCTGTGTTCATCTGTGGTTTTTTTTCGGCGTTTCTCGGCGTATTCGGCGGGAATCGGCGTTATCGGCGGTTAAGTAAGCCCCGTTAGAGAACTTCGTTCTCTAACGGGGTAAATTATGATTCTACAAGGGCAAACATAAGTTCCGCTTCAGCAACTGTCTTACCATTCACAAAAGCTTTGGTATGAACTATCCCGGTTCTAGTCTTAATTTTTCCTGAAACTACTTCTATAACTAATTGGTCTCCCGGCTCAACGGTTCTTCTAAACTTCACTTTATCAGCTGCCATAAAGTAAGCGAGTTTCCCTCTATTTTTTTCACTGGCAAGCATTAAAACCCCGCCTACCTGCGCCATTGCCTCAACAATTAAAACTCCGGGCATAATTGGACGGCCGGGAAAATGCCCGGTAAAGAAATAATCGTTAATGGTAACATTTTTTATGCCTACAGCCTTCTCCCCTAACTTTAAATCAATTATCCGGTCAATAAGAAGAAAAGGGTAACGGTGAGGTAATATTTTCATAATATCTTCTATAGATAATTCTGACGAATTAGGCACATATCCCAAAGAGGAACCTATCCCTCCCGAAACGACCTTATCATGATATTCTTTAATTTTTCTAACCATTTTTATATTAAGGGCGTGCCCGCTTTTTATAGCTACAACATACCCTTTCATCGGTCCGGCTAAATATAGATCTCCTAAAAGATCCAGGACTTTATGCTTCACGAACTCATCTTTAATCCTAAGCGAATTATCGATTATTCTATCTTTTGCTACTACAAGAGTATTGCCATAATTAGAACCTTTCCCTAAGCCCAGTTCTAAAAGAGGCTTCACCTCTTCTTCCAAACAAAATGTTCTCGCTTCATAAATATCATTTTGTAAGGTTCCGTTTAACACTAAGTCGATATAGCCTGTACTAATCAACGGAGTATCATATTTCAAAGTATAGGAAACTCTCAGGGAAGGATAAGGAAAAACCGCCAAACTACCCCCTTTATCCTCAACCCACAACGGCTCTCTTATCACCACAAATTTACGGGAGCTATTCTGTTCTATTATTTGCGCTTCTTTTAACGCCTCCACAAAACACTTGGCACTACCATCCATTCCGGGGATTTCCTCCCCCCAAATATTTATCTGAAGATTATCTATAGCCAAAAGATTAATCGCAGCCATAAGGTGCTCAATAGTATGCACATAAACACCATTGCTATCTACTGAAGTTCTCCGGGGAAATTTTGAGGGGTCAAGAACAGAATCATAATCAGCTTTTATCATGACTTCGGGAGATAAATCTTTCCTTATAAAAAAGATTGCTGAGTTACAAGAGGCAGGAAGGAATTCAATATTAGTTTTTTGCCCGCTATGAAGCCCAACTCCTTTTAAAACGACTCTATCTTTAATTGTTTTCTGTTTATTCATTTTTCTCTTTTGCTGCTTATTTGGAGGTTACAGGCTTTTACTTCCAGTCTGCAGATTTCTACTCTAATTTTTAAAGTTATTTTCTTTCGGCGAATGAAAAAAAATACCCCTATACGGGGGAAAACATTGATGTTCCATTACTTAACAAGTATCGATAAAAGAAACTATTTAATTTCTTTTTCCAACTTTTCTATTTTCGCTTCCAGTTCTTTTATTTTTTTACAAAGTTGAGGCAGCCTTTGAACACAAGCATTCACTCTTTTCGCGATATCATGCGGCTTAGCAGGATACCCCGATACTTTAGTAAAGGGAGGAATGGATTTCGTCACTCCTGCCTGGGCAGCAATGATCGCTCCATCACCAATAGTTATATGACCTACAGCTCCTGCCTGTCCGGCTAAAATTACTCCTTTTCCTAATGTTGTACTTCCGGAAATACCCGCCTGAGCCACAATCGTACAATTCTCGCCTATAATAACATTATGGGCAATCTGAACTAAATTGTCTATTTTCGTCCCTTTGCCTATAATCGTTTTATCAAATCTTGCCCTGTCAATAGTTACGTTTGAACCTATCTCCACATCATCCTCTATGGAAACTATCCCTATTTGAGGAATTTTCTCGTGTACACCTTTTACAGTAGCAAACCCAAAGCCGTCACTTCCTATAACCGCTCCTGAATGAATAATTACTCTATCTCCAATCTCAATTCTTTCTCTTATAGAAACATTAGGATAAATAAGACAATTCTTACCAACTTTCGCGTGATGGCCGATATAACAACCCCCGTAAATTATGGAATTATCACCGATATCGACCTCTTCTTCTATAATAGCATAGGGCCCAACAGCTACATTTTTACCTATCCTGGCAGTTTTAGCGATTATAGCTGCCGGGTGAATACCTTCAGGATGATTTATATCATTAGGGGCAACCAGATTCAATACTTTAGCAAAAGCTAAAGAAGGATTCTCCGCTTTTATTATAGGCATATCTACATCCAAAGTCTCATCTGAAGTAATAACAGCCGAAGCTTTGGTAGTCCGCATTAAAGGATAGTACTTCGAGTTGGCCAGAAAAGTGATATCACCTTCTTTTGCCTCCTTTATCCCCGATATACCGGTAATTATTATAGTTGAATCGCCGACTAATTCACCTTTAATAATTTTAGCGATTTCACCTAAGGTAAACTTCATTTCTTATGTTTCTGATCTACTTTCTTTAAAATAATCTCTGTTAAATCCATTCCTTTTTTTCCATAAAGGATAGCCCCTTTATTAAAAATCAAATCAAAATTTTTCTTAGCCGCGTAATCGTCAATTACTTTATTTATATCCTCAATTATCTCTCTCATTTTTTCATCCCGGTCTCTTTTAAGGTCTATGACGAATTGACGCTCTTTCTCCCTATATTCTCCCACTATCTTGACAATTTTTTCCCGTTCCTTCTTTTGTTCCTCATCTTTCAATATCTCCATTCTATCCTGCATCTTTTTTATCTCATCTTTCTTTAATTCCAATTCTTTTTCCTTAATTCCTCTTCTCTCTTCTAAGACACTGTCATACTTCTTAGTTTTTTCATATTCATTGAATATTTTAAAAATATCCACGTATCCCATTTTCAGCTCCTGGCAAGAAGATACCAAAGGGAAAACCAATCCTAAAATTAATACTAAAAATAAAATTTTCCTTATCATTTATTTACCTCCTTCATAAGACCTTGCGTTTTTCAATTTTGCTTCCGCTTTTTGAGTTACGTTCTCAGTTAATCAAAATCCTCTGGTTATATTAAAATGGAATCTTCCTTCTTTGTCTTCTTCCCCGGGTTCTTTATTAAGCGGCCATCCATAATCTATACTTATAGGCCCAATAGGAGTTCTTACTCTCAAGCCTAATCCCACACTGGATTTAAGTCCACCGCTTAAAAAATCGTTTCTTTCTTTCCAGATGTTACCAGTATCAAAAAAAACAGCTGTTTTTAAAAAGTCAGTTAAGGGATAATTGTACTCCATATTATAAATAAACAACGCCTCTCCGCCTATCGGATCTTCCGTAATAGAATCGATAGGGCCGACTTTTCTTTCCTGATAACCTCTTATAGTACTTGCACCACCGGCAAAAAATCTTTCGTATATCGGAACTTTGCTTGTGTTAGAAAAAGGATTTGCTAAGCCTGATCTTATTTTGAATTCCAAAACAGACTCGTTCACTAAAGGAAAATAGAAACTCAGGCGGGAAAAAAATTTGGTAAAATTTTTATCGCCTCCCAAGAATCCTCCGGTCATCTGAAAAGCATTAGAAAAATAAAACCCCTCGGAAGGATTAAAAACGTTATTTCTTTTATCCCAGGCTAAATTCATTTCTAAACTGCTTAGATCATTGCTGCCTATTTCATCTTTAAGCTCCTGGCTGGCATCATCCACAACATCATCTATCTGAACTTTTTCAAAACTGTAAGCTATCCCCCCTTTGAGATAATCACTAAACTCTCTGCCAAGTCTTAACTTCCCGCCTTTGGTATCCGTATGATATCCATACCCAACATCCTCTTCTCTTTTATGCTCTCTCTTGAAAGCATCAAAACCAAAAGAGTAAGGTGTATCGAATATATAAGGATTTGTAAAATTAAGTTCATAAGCTTCGGTAACTGTCCCAAAACTGGCATAGAAACTTAAATCCTGCCCTGCTCCTGTGAATGTTTTCCAATTCCGATAATCAAAATTGCGCTGTCTTAATTCCACAAACCCTATAAACTCATCGACCGAAGAGTATCCTCCTCCAAAGCTTAAATAGCCTGTCTTTGCTTCCTTAACTTCCACAATTAAATTCTGCCAATTTGGTTTTGAAACCGGCTCGGCATCAAATTTTATCTCTTCAAAAAAACCCAAATTCTCTAACCGCTTGCGGGATTTCCTAATTTTGGAACCTTCAAACTTATCTCCAGGATATATCCTCAATTCTCTTCTTACTACCTTATCTTTCGTTTTTTGATTGCCTCTAACAAATATTCTTTCTATAAAGTTAATTTCATTCTCCACAACATGGAAAACAATATCTATTTTCTTAGTCTGAGGATTAAAATGGCTTAAAGGTTTAACGTGCGCGAAAATATACCCTTTGTCAAAATATACGGTTTGCAGTTTCAAAGCCTGATCGCCAGACCTAACCTTAGAATAAATATCACCTTCTTTAAGCTCCATTACCTTGCTAAATTCTGAAAGCGCTATCTTCCTGTTACCTTCTATGCTAACCTTACCTATATATTGACGCTCACCCTCATCAACCTTTATAGTAACATATATACCCTTATTTAAATAATCCCAGGCATAACTTAATTCTACTTCACTGAATCCCTGTTCTATATAAAAATCATTGATCCTTTTGATATCATCCTCTAAAGTTTCCTTTTTAAAAATACCTTTCCCAAAAAACCATGCTTTTTTTGTTTTTATAAGTTTCTTAATTTTCTTCACCGGAAAGCTTTTAACGCCTTTTATAATTACTTTTTTTACTTTAGCCACGCCTTTTTCGTCAATAACTACTTTCAATAAAGCCTCATTTAAAACCTTATTTGTTTTTATATCATAAGCTATTACCGCTTGAGAGAAACCTTTTCTTTTATAAAGATCTTTCACTTTATCTATAGCCTCTTTCACCTTTACCTCGTCCAAAAAAATTCCTTCCTTTAAGTTCATAGTTGTTTCCACTTTTCTCTTTCTTATCCGATTCGCGCCTTCAATAGATATTTCTTTAAGAACCGGCTTTTCTACTAATTTGAATTTAACCACAATTCCTTTGGATGTAGACAACTTTTCTACTTCGATATTTTCAAAATATCCTAAACTCATAAGAGACTTCACATCGCCGTTTATAACGTTCTCATTGTAGGGTTGATTAGCTCTTAACTTTATGTTGGAAATAACAGTGGCGGTACTTATAATTTTATTGCCTTCAACTTCAATTTTTGAAACTATTTCTCCGCTAAAACAAAGGGAGGAAGAAAAAACAAAAATTATTATTAATAAGCCTATTTTCTTCATTTAATTTTTATTATATCCTAATTATTTTATAAAGTCAATCTTCCCTTGCTCTAGAAAGGTCAACAAACCTCATATATTCTTTTATGAAACTCAAATAAAGAGTACCTACAGGTCCATTCCTTTGTTTTGCGATTATCAATTCCGCGGTTCCTCTATTTTCCTCAGTAGGATTGTAATACTCTTCCCTTAAAAGAAGGACAACTACATCTGCGTCTTGTTCAATCGCGCCTGATTCTCTTAAGTCAGAAAGTTGAGGACGATGATCCTGACGCGACTCAACTGCTCTTGATAACTGACTAATAGCAATTATAGGAAGGTTTAGCTCTTTAGCCAAGGCTTTTAAAGCCCGGGATATCTCGGAAATCTCCTGCTGTCTTGAATCTCTCCGCCAGCCTGAATGAATCATCTGAAGATAGTCTACAATAATAAGGTTGATATTATGATGAGCACAAAGCCTTCTTGCCTTAGCCCTTATTTCAAAAATAGTCATTGCCGGTGTATCATCTAAATAAATAGGCGCTTCAGAAAGCTTACCCGCGGCATTAGTTAAATGCGGCCACTCAGCAGGAGACAAAAAACCTGTCCTTAATTTGTGAATATCTACTTTTGCCTGAGAACACAAAAATCTTTGAATAAGCTGCTGGCGGGACATTTCCAGGCTAAAAAAGGCCACTGGTATTTTCTCTTTCACTGCTACATGCTCAGCGATATTACATCCTAAAGCACTTTTCCCCATAGAAGGACGCGCGGCAATAATAATTAAATCCCCCCGCTGCAAACCCGCTGTTTTTCTGTCAAAATCGATGAAACCCGTAGGAACCCCCGTAATATGACTTTTTTTATGATATAAAGATTCAATAACTTCTATACTGTCTTTTAAAATTTCTTTTATATGTACATATCCTCCTTCAACTCTTTTACTACTTATTTCAAAAATTAACTTTTCAGCTTTATCCAAAATATCACTCACATCTTCTTCCTGGTTATAAGAAAAAGATAGAATTCGTCCCGCATTATGGATAAGCGAACGCAAAATACTTTTTTCTTTAACTATACGGGCATAATAAGAAGCATTCGTCGCGGCGGGGACAAAATCAGTTAAGGTAGTTAGATAAGAAGCTCCTCCTACCCTTTCTAAAGACTTATTTTTAGTTAAATCTTCCGATACAGTAAGAATATCTGCTTTTTTTCTGTTATCGAATAGAGAAATAATCGATGAAAAGATTATCGAATGTTCAACTTTATAAAAATCATTTCCGTGGATATTTTCCAAAACATCAGAGACAGCATTTTCATCCAAAAGCATAGACCCCAATACCGCCATCTCCGCTTCTATATTTTGAGGAGGAATTTTTTCCAGTTCTTCTTTGGTTTTAGTAAAAGCAGCATTCACTTCTTAACCACCCAAACACGAAGGGAAGCTATAACCTCAGGATATAATTCGACATCTACTTTATAAACACCTAATTCTTTTATGGGATCAAGGAGAGAAATTTTCTCTTTATCTATATTTATTCCTTCTTCGTTCTTTAAAGCCTTAGCAATCTGGCCTTCTCCTATTGTGCCATAAATTTCCCCATTCTCCTTTAGGTGCGCAGTAATAGTCAAAGAAACATTCTCTACCCTCTGCCGCAATTTTAAAGCTTCTTCCTTCTTCTTTTCTAAAAGTTTCCGTTCTTTTTCTTGTATCTGCTCCAAGCGTTTGAAATTTTCTTTGGTAACAACCAAAGCGAATCCGTAAGGGATAAGATAATTACGTCCGTAACCATCTTTCACTTCGATTACCTGCCCGCTTTTTCCCGCTCTCTTTAGGTCCTTTAGAAGAATTACTTTCATCGTCCTCCTGAATATAATTCGAATTGCCTCTGGTAATAATTATTCTCCATCGTAACCCAATGTTATGTTTTGTATATTCTTACTGAAACCTTCCCGAATACGGAATTAAACTCAAAAATCTCGCCCTTTTTATTTCTTTCGCCAGCTTTCTTTGATGTTTAGCACAGTTACCGGAAAAACGCCGGGAGACAATTTTCCCTTTGGAGGAAACGTAACGGGAAATTAAATCAATCTTTTTATAATCAATCTCTAGGTTCTTCTTGCAAAAAACACAACTTTTCTTAGCAAATTTCACCACCGGCCTGATTTTCTTCTTAACCACTTTAATCATATTAACTCGAACCTCCTAAATCTTCAGCTCCTAAGTTCAACACTTCTTCCGGCTCCTCACCCAAATCTAGATTCTGATTTTGATTCTGATCTTGCGAATCTTGGGCTTGGGGGGGTACTCCCCGAGGCATAAATTGAACCCACGCGGCTCTCACTTCAATAACACTTCTTGTCTTGCCTTCATTATTCTGCCAACTCCTTGACTGGAGTCTACCTTCGACAAAGACCGATCTTCCTTTCTGGAGATACTGATTGCATACTTCGGCATTTTTACCCCAAACGATTACATTTATAAAACAAGTGTCTTTCTTCATTTCACCGGTTTTATCTTTGAAAAAGGTATTAACGGCAATCCTTAAAGTAGCGACAGCAGAACCATTAGGAGTATAACGAAGCTGCGGATCCTGGGTTAAATTCCCGACCATAAGTACTCTGTTAAGATTAACCATATTCCCTCCTAATCTTTACTCCTTTTAATAATGATATTCCTTAAAATTTTTTCTTCTAGTTTTACTGTCTCGTTCAAATCATCTAATTTCTCCGTCTCTAAGGCAAAATTAACCAACCAGTAAAGCCCTTTATTATACTTTTTTTTCTCCGCGCCTCTCGACCTTATCGGATAACATAGATTTCGGTCTTTAATCCATATTTTTGATTCCAAAATTTTTCCGCCCAAATTCGTTATTTTATCAGATATTTTATCAAATACATTTTTTCTTTCATCTTCGTCTAAATCCGGTCTTACTATTAGCATAGACTCATACTTCCTTTCCATATTCACTCCTGTTTTTGACATTATATTTTTGCATACATGAGGTCAAGCCAAATTTTATCCAATCCAAACAAGCATCTTTGGCCCGGTCTAATACTTTATCTAAAATTTCTCTTTCCTCCGGGGGATAATCCGATAGGACATAATTAACAGAATCATTCTCCGGTGATTTAGATATACCTATTCTAAAACGAGGGATATCCTCACTGCCTAAGGATTCTATAATTGACCCCATACCACGATGCCCGGCGCATGAACCTTTACGGGTAAATTTCATCATCCCCAAGTCTAAATCCATATCATCATAAACAACCAAACGATTATTTTCAGGTATTTTGCAAGCATCAATTATGCTTTTGGCTGCTTTACCGGAATTATTCATGAAGGTATAGGGCTTAGCAAAAATCACCTCTTCAGCGTCAAAAAAATCCCGGGCAATCCTTGATTTCAATTTAAGGAATTTTTTAAATTTCAATCCGCGCGGGTTAACAATTCTATCCACCACCATGAATCCTAAATTATGCCGGTTGTTTATGTATTTTTTCCCTGGATTACCCAATCCTAAAATAAGCTTCAACTTTTCTCTTCATCCGGTTTTTTCATTTTTATTACTGCCGGCTCTTCTGGAGCTGGTCCTTCTTCTACTTCCTCAACCGCTTCTTCCTTCTTAGCGGTCAAAATAACAATCGTCTCTTCCGGATTCTCTATAATTTTTATTTTGTCCCCCAGATTTACATCTCCTACATGGATAGAATGACCTACATCTAACGAAGAAATATCTATTTCTATCCTTTCGGGGATATCTAAAGGCAAAGCTTCTATTTCTAATTCCCAAAGTATCTGTCCTAAGACTCCTCCTTCTTTTAGCCCTCTTGCTTCACCTTTCAAAACTACGGCAATACTTACTTTTATCCTTTCTTCCATAGATACTTTTAGAAAATCTATGTGCAGAACTTTTTCGGTCAAAGCATGGATTTGGACATCTTTTATTATAGTCGGGATAATATCATTTTTATCTTCGGAATCCTTAAGAGTAATTTCCACCAAGTTACCTTCGGAAAAATGGTGCTCTTTTAAAACTTTAAGTTCGGGAATAGGAACTTTTATAAGGACGTTAATATCTTTCCCATAAATGATCCCAGGGATAAATCCCATTTTACGCATTTTTTTTACTACTTCCTTACCTACCCCTTCTCTTTTTAAAGCTTTAACACCTAACTTCTCCATTGTTATTAACTCCTTACAGAATCAAAGAGAATACTTATAGATTTCTCTAAATGTATTCTTTCTATGGCTTCAGCAAATAATTTGTTCACCGAAATAATTCCTATTTTAGTATTCTGCTTTTCCTTAGGTAAAGGAATCGAATCAGTAATCATCAGAGAATCAATACAGGAATCCTTTATTTTCTCCACGGCGTTAGAAGAAAGGATTCCGTGAGTAACACAAGCATAAATTTTCTTAGCCTTAGCTTTTTTTAAGGCTTTAGCCGCCTCAAGCAAAGAGCTTCCGGTAGCAACAATATCATCCACCAAAATAGCATCTTTATCTTTTACTTCTCCTAAAATATGCATAACCTCAGTAGCATCGGGAGAATTTCTTCGTTTATCTACAATTGCCAGTCCTGCTCTAAATTTTTTAGCGTAGGCCCTCGCCATTTTTATCCCGCCGACATCAGGAGAAACCACCACAAGGCCATTTGCCGGTTTTATCTTTTTAAAATAATCTAAAAACACATTAATCGCGTATAGATGATCTACCGGGATATCAAAGAAACCCTGAATTTGTCCCGCGTGCAAGTCTAAAGTTAATATTCTGTCTGCCCCTGCCCCATCCAGGAGATTAGCCACAAGTTTTGCCGTGATCGGCACGCGGGGCTGATCCTTTCTGTCCTGACGGGCATAACCAAAATAAGGAATAACGGCAGTAACCCGTTTTGCCGAGGACCTTCTTAACGCATCAAGAATAATCAAAAGTTCCATTAAATTATCGTTAACCGGAAAACATGTGGGCTGAATAACAAACACATCCTTCCCTCTTACATTCTCCCCTATCTCTACTCTTATCTCCCCGTCACTAAATTTATCTACGAAAAGTTTTCCTAATTTAACCCGAAGGTGCTTACAAATTTTCTTTGCCAAAGGTAAATTCGCGTTACCGCTAAAAATTAACATTTTTTATCTTTATTTTTATTTAAAGATTTCGCTGGAACTCTTCGCGCCACACTATCCCTTTTTAGATTTTTTTTTCAGGGAAGAACGGGAAATGTCCGCAAAGTTACGTACCGAGGAATTATTTTCAATTACAACATCCTTTCTTAAATGAACAAAGGGGCCAATGAAACAATTGTTGCCGATTATAACATTTTTTTCTATAAAGGTAAAGGGATAAATTACGGAATTTTCACCTATCTTTGTGTCATAACTTAAGAAAGTGCTGCCGGGATCAACTACCTTCACCCCACGGCTCATCACTTTTTCTAATAGCTTGTCATTCAATATGTTATACGCCAGGGAAAAAGCTTTCTGGGTATTAATACCCGTAATTTGCCGCCAATTACTCAGGTTATAGGTGGAAATTTTTAATCCTTGTTTGGAAAAAATTTCTATAATATCTGTTAAAAAGTATTCTTTTTTCTTTATATTCATCTTTATTTTTCTTAATCCTTTAAGGAGATAATCCTTTTTAAAACAACAAATCCCGCTATTTACCTCATCCAAATCATACGTTAAATCCTGCTTTTCTATAATTTTAATAACTTGCCCTTTTGAATCTCTTGCTACTCTTCCCAAATCGTTTTCTTCTTTAATCCTGCCGGTAATAAAAGAAACAACGGTATTTTCTTTAAAGTAAGATTGAACAAAATTATTTAGAGTATTTCTCTCAATCAAAGGAGTATCAGCGCAAACAATTAAAACATTATCTTCTTTTATAGCGCTAAGAGCGGATTCCACGGCTTTAGCCGTTCCATTAAGTTTCTTCTGATAAACAAAGTCAATATTTTTGAATTCGTTACTAATGACCGCTTTAATAAGTTCCTTTTTATGCCCATGGACAACAATAATTTGTTTTAGGTAAGCTTTTAAAGAAGTAAGCGTACGTAAAACATAAAAAATCAAAGGCTGCCCTCCCAACTCCATAATAACTTTAGGAGTAGAACTTTTTATTCTTGTGCTTTTTCCCGCGGCCAAAACAACAGCCGATACTCTTTTATCCCGCCTCTTCATCTTTTAACCCAAATAATGCAGTTAGCATTATTTGCCCGTATACCCTGACGGGCAGGCTTCGCACTCCCCTGACGGGGAGGCTTCGCACGGG
>JAGLUN010000032.1 GCA_023134705.1 Candidatus Omnitrophota bacterium
ACATTATTGAATAATTTTTATAACGGCATTGAAAATGTATTAAAACAAATATTTCAAAAACAATCTATTCAACTGCCTGAAGGTTCTTCATGGCATCAAAATCTTATTCTTTCCGCGATTGAAAAAAATATCATTTCCGAAAATTTAGCAGACACAATTAAAAAATATTTGGGTTTCAGGCACTTCGCCGCCCATGGCTACGCTTTTAATTTAACCCCCCAAAGATTAGAAGAACTTACGGATAATATTTTAAACGTATTTAAAGAATTTAAATCCGAAATAAATAAAGTAATTATCTAACCAGACAATCCTCGTGCCAAGATAAATCCGAAAGGTTGAGATGTGTCATGAGGTACTGCAATTTGTTGATGTTACCCATAGGGTAAGAATCCCGCCAGGCCAAAGGCTGGCAGGCTATATATTTCGCGAAGCGCGTTTCTACTTATTTTCCGCCGAAGGGCAGAAGCGAAGCTTCTGTACACAGCAATCAGAGGCGGGCAAGCGGATCCGCCTTTTGGCGGACAATATATTTCAATCTCATAACCCATAGCCCAAAGCGTATAAGTGCTATATCCAAACCATGAATGAATTAGCCTGGGTTGATTTTTTAAAAAAACATACACCGAAAACAAAGAGGGTTATTGCCGGTATTGGCGAAGACTGCGCGGTAATTGCCAATGGAAAGGGATATCTTCTTTTAAGCAGCGATTTATTCATTGAAAATGTGCATTTTAAATTAGGGGAAATTAGTCTCAAAAATTTAGGGGCAAGGGCGGTAGCGAGAGCTTTCTCTGACGTAATTGCCTGCGCGGGTATTCCGGAATTTCTGGGAGTATCGATAGGTATCCCGTCCGGTGTGACTTTAAGGGATTTAAAGTCTATATACGCGGGAATAAAAGAGTATTGCAGGCGTTTAAACGTAAGTTTTGTGGGCGGGGATACTTCCCGGGCAAAAATTTTATTTATGGATATATGGGTAGTAGGTAAAGCGAAAAAATGTATTTTAAGAAGTACTGCCCGCATAGGCGATTATGTATTCATTACCGGAGTTTTAGGTAAATTAAAATTCAACCAGGTTTTCAAATTAAGAGTTGAAGAGATTCAAACTTTAGTAAGTAATTTTAAGCTAAACGCGATGATTGATATTTCCGATGGTTTCATCCTGGATTTATGGCGTATTTTGAGAGAAAGCAAAAAAGGCGCGTTAATTTACGCAGATGATATCCCGGTAACTGTTTCTCGTAATGATATTTTTAGAGGAGAAGATTATGAATTAATTTTTACCGTATCTGGGGATCAGGATATAAATTATTTGAAAAAAAAATATTTCCTGGTAGGGAAGATTAAAGAAAAGAGCTTTGGTTATAAAATTAAAGCGAATAATAAAATAAAAGATATAAAAGTTAAGGGATTTACCCATTTTTGAGACTGGGATGGATTTTATCACAACTTCGGAAAAGGAAACAAAACGATTAGCGTGGCGATTCGCGGGATATTTGAAAGAAGGTGACCTTGTTCTTCTTGAGGGGCCTTTAGGAGCAGGTAAGACAGTGTTCGCGAAAGGTATCCTGAAAAGATTTGGTGTCAATCCGGATAAGGTAAAAAGCCCCACTTTTACCGTTATAAAAGAGTATAAATCCGGGAGTGAGTTTATTTATCATATTGACTTATACCGCCTGAGAACTAAAACGGAACTTCTAAATTTAGGTTACGAAGATTATTTTTATTCGTCTCAGGCTTTGGTTTTGATCGAGTGGGCAGATAAAGTGGAGAGTATGATTCAGAAGGGGATAAAAGTAAAAATGGATTATGTAGCGATTAATAAACGTAAGATAAAAATTGAGTTTAAAAATCATCCTGAATTTAACTTTAGCTTATGATACTTCTGGGTATTGAATCTTCATCAGAATCAATTTCTTTGGGAGCGATGGATAATAATGAGGTAATTTTTAATTTTAGGCGGAAGTTGAAGAGAGGAGCTTCCAAAATAATAGGCTACCTAAATGCGCTTTTAGAGAAGAATTCGTTGAGATGGGAAGACATTAGTTGTTTTGTCGTGGGAAGCGGGCCGGGATCTTTTACCTCTTTAAGGATTTCTTTTAGCATAGTAAAAGGTTTAAGCGCGGCTTTAGGCAAACCGGTTATATCTTTGGGGAGTTTTTATTCCATAGCCGAAGGTGTTAAAAATCTAGCGCCAAGAATCGCTGTTGTTACTGACGCCCGGCGAAAATTAATTTACGCGGTAACTTTTAAAGTTAAAAAAGATGGCAGCCTGAAGAAAGAGAATCAAGAGAGATTGTGCTCCCTTAAAGACTTTTCGGAGAGATTTAAAGATTATTTTTTTGTTTCTTATGATTCTAATATAAGAGAAGAAACGAAAAGAATATTCCCGAAAATAAAATTTTACCGGAAGGATGTTTATCCGGAGATTCTTCCTCTTTTAAATAGAGCAAAAGATTATTATAAAATAAAAAGGTTTTCTTCGCTGGATAAGTTGGAACCATTATATATATATCCTAAGGATTGTCAGATAAGAAATATACATCTGAGCGATAAAATATAGAAAATAGTCTGACATAGGCTCCGCCAAAGCGGATCCGCTTGCCCGCCTCTGGAGGGCCTCCGGCGGAAAAATAGAAAAAATGTATCGTCCTCTTTGGATCGAAGTTAATTTAGGGAATTTAAATAAGAATTTACGCCTGATGAAGAGGTTGTTGGGCAAATCCGTTCAAGTCCTGGCTACAGTTAAGCAAAATGCTTATGGTCATGGGCTTATCCCGGTGGCAAGAAAATTATCCGATTCAGGCGTAGATTTTTTTGGTGTGGGAAGTTTAGAAGAAGCCATCTTTTTGAGGAAAGCCAAAATAAAAGAACCAGTGCTTATTCTAAGTCCACTTTTACCTTTAGCAGTAAAGGATCTCCTGGCCTATAGAGTTACTCCTACCGTAGTAGATTTGAGTTTAGCCCGGGAGCTAAATAAGGAAGCCTGTAAGAATAATCAGATTCTTGCTGTTCATGTAAAGGTAGACACCGGCATGGGAAGGCTGGGAGTCTGGCACAGGCAGGCCGAGGATTTTATCTGCAAGCTCAAAAATTTTAAGAATTTATCTCTAGAGGGGCTTTTTACGCATTTCCCGGTTGCGGATACCGACCCTAAATTTACCCGCTGTCAGATTACTTTCTTTAATTCCTTACTGGAACGCTGCCGGGCTAAAGGAATAGGTTTTAAATATATTCACTGCGCGAATTCCAGCGCTTTGATTAAATACAAAGAAGCCCATTTTAATCTGGTAAGATTGGGGTTAGCCCTTTATGGGATAAAGCCTCATAAAAAGATGAGCCAGAGTCTATATCCGGTTTTAAGCTTGAAATCGAAAGTCATTTTTTTAAAAGGAATAGAGAGAGGCAGGAGTATAAGTTACGGCAGGACATATATATCAAAGCGGCCTACATCTATTGTGACAATCTCTTGCGGTTATGCTGACGGATACCCCTGGAATTTATCCAATAAAGGAAAAGTTATCATAAAAAACCGGTTTTTCAAAATTGCCGGGCGGGTTTGCATGGATCATCTAATGGCTGATATAGGTAACAATAAAGAGATTAAAACAGGGACTGAAGTCGTTCTTATCGGGAAAAGCGGAAATTTGGAAATAACCCCTGAATATTTAGCTAAATTGGTGAATACGATTCCCTATGAAATTGTGAGTAGACTTTCCTCAAATATCCCTCGTATCTATAAATATAGCAAAGCGCATAGGAAGAGATAGATTCATGGAATAATCAATGTCGTTGCAGGGGCCGGGCCTGCCCGGCCCTTTACCAAATATATATAAAACCAAATAATTCATCCATAAAATACGAGAATACATTACAAATAATCCTGCGAAATGGAATGACGATGAAAATAATATTAAAAATCATAAATTAAAGGGCCAGGCAGGCCTGGCCCTTGCAACGAAGATTTGATAATACCTTCATCCTTCATCCTTTATTTTTTAACCTTTATCTGCGAGCATCAGCGAAAATCTGCGTCCTAAAAGACATTCGTGTTGATTCGTGTCTGAAAAATTGGTGATAATTCGTGTCCCCAAACCAACTACCAACTACATTTTCTTTACCGGGAGAGGCAGAGACCGCTTACGCCCACGATGGAAAAGCATAAGGGAGCTACCCAGACACAGAGATGGGGGAGGATCAAACCTGCTTTTCCTAGAGACAGGCTGATAGAGAAGATTACATAGTAAGCAAACCCGAAGATAAACCATAAACCCAGAGAGGAAAGACCGGCTTTGCGTTTTTTTATCTCTAAAGCAAAGGGTAAAACTCCGATAATAAGAAAAAAATGGAAAAACGGTTGGGCTAATTTCAGATTGAATTCGATGATGAATTGCGGAAGGCGGCCGTATTTTTTAATAACCTTTAGCCGCTGTATTTCTTTAAATAGCTTTTTAATCGAAGAAAAATCCCTGGATAACGATGAAGAAGCGCCTGCGAATATAGACGACGCAAATCCGCCCGAGAGTGATTTTTTGACCGCCAAATTTTCCGGCTTCAGACTTAAATCTATTGTTTTATTCTCCCAGAAAACAGGGATGATATCGGCATACCTGCCTTTGTTGTCCAAATTGCGGGCGGTAAGATCTTTGGCTACCCATTTACCGTTTATGTATGCTATTTTGCTTGCTACTAGTTCTTCTTTAGTGTTTCCTTCGTTATCTTCTTTGTAAATAGTCACTCCCTCTAATAATTTGCTTTTGGGGATAAAACGTGAAATAAAAAAGAGCATATCCTTGTCTTTAAAGATGATATTTTTCAATTCTTTATCCGAGACTTTTTTGCCTTTTATGTATTCTAAAGTTATATCCGCTATTTTGCGTTGTGAATTAAAGCTTAGCTTTTCCTGGATGAATAAGGCCAGAAAAGAAATTACAATCGATAATGTTATGATGCCCGCGGAAATCCTGAATAGGCTGAAGCCGAAAACGCGCATCCCCAGTATTTCATTATTTCTATTTAATACAGCAAGCGTGTATATAACCGTGATAAGGAGAGAAAAGGGACTGATTGTTGAAAATATCAAAGGTATCATATGTAAATAATAAGTTAGAATAACCTTAAAGGGCATTTTGTTGCATAGGAAATCGCCGAGGTTAGTAAACAGATCTACTATGATATATAGTCCCAGGAAAGCCAGGAAAGTGAAAATATAGCCTTTGGTGGTTTTAGAGACAATGTATTTATCTAAAATATACATTTCTGCTTATAAGAAATATCCCTAGAAAGAGAAAGATTATATTGGGAAGCCACATCCCTATAATCGGCATTAAAACGTTTGTTTTTGCGAAAGCTTCACCTAGCAGCAAAAGCAGGTAGTATGATGAAGCCAGTATAGCTGCGATCCCCAGATTTATTGACTTTTCCCGGTGGCGCACAATAGTGGCAATGCCAAATCCCAGGAGAACAAAGATAAGAGGAGAGAAGGAAAAGCTGATTCGCTTATGAAATTCCAGAAGAAAATCTTTTTGAGCGGGGTCGTTAAAGGGGATACCTAAACTTTTTAAATGGCGGATTTTTTCTTGAAGTTCTTTGATGCTTAAATCCTTGGTTTTTTTCTTTAAGGTTACGGTCCTTTCTTTCTTGACCGGTATATCCCGGAATAACACTTTAAAGTGCACCCGGTAAATTTCTTTTCCGGTTTCAGTGTTTATTTCGGAAGAAAAGCCGTCTTCTAATTTTATTTTGAGTATATTTTCATCCGCCGTAAAGAATCCTTGTTTGGCAAAAGTTTTTTGTTTTAATCTTTCCTTGTCTAATTGGAATATATGAATATTTTTTAGTTTATTGCCCTGGACTTGTTCTACCCGGAGAATAAAACCTTCAAAGTTTTCCAGTAAAACACCGGATTCGATTAACGCGGAAATATTTTTTGTAGATAACTTTTTTTTCTGCGTGGAGTAAGCGTGATGGAAATGAGGAGAGACTTTATCTGTGAGAATGAAAAGAAAAAGAGAGAAAATTACTCCCAGGATTAGGAATATGCCTAATATCCGGGTTAGGGATATTCCCGCTACATGTATGGCCACGATTTCATTGTCGGCGATTATCCTTCCTAAACAAATAAGTATACCTAAAAGTACAGATAAAGGGAGAATAAACCCTAATAGATAAGGCATCAAAAACATGAACATCTTTGCGGCACCAATAATAGAAATTCCCTTTCGTATTACCATATCCGACAGTTTAATTAAATTGCCTAAAAGCAGGATAAAAGTTATGGTAAGCATAGAGAAGGTAAACGCGCCAAAAAAATCCCGGAGTATGTAATTTCTTAAAATCTTCATCCCGCTTTAGTTAAAGTTATAACAGTAATATTTTTAGCCCCCGTTGTTTTAAGGACTCTGCTGCATTCCGATACTGTAGCCCGGGTTGTAACTACATCATCTATGAGGATTATTTTTTTTCCCGGGAGGCTGCGGCTAACCGAAAAACATCCTTTCGGATTTTTCAATCTTTGGGAATTTGGGAGTGTCGTCTGGGATTCATAATAGTTTTTGCAGGCCAAAATGTTTTTTTCAAACGGAAGATTCGCGTATTCAGCAATAAGTTTTCCTAAAAGTTCTGTCTGGTTGTATCCCCTTTCCTTTATCCTGAGCGGGTGTGAAGGTACGCTCAGGATAAGATCATAGTGAGCGAAATCCAATCCGGTTTTCTTTAAATGATTTATTATGATAGAGCAGAAGAAATTTTTTAAAAAGTCATAATGTTTATATTTGAAAAGACGCAGCAGCGAAACCAGGGGTTCGGTATAGTAAGTTATACTTATAAGACGCTCATAAAAAAAATTTTTGCCGAGGCAATTTTTGCAGATATTTATTTTGCCGTTTCTAAGCGGACTCGAACACATCATACATAAAGGGGGGGGTAAGAAAATGATTTTTTTAAAGCAGCCCGGGCAGATAAAACCGTCGGTTATTTTAGCGCCGCAAATGAAACATAGCCTGGGGAAAAGTAAATCTCTAAGAGACTGCCCCCATGATTTTTGCCGCATATTGATTGCCATATTTTTTCCTTTTATTTCCCCGGTATTGTCAAAAGTTTTATCCGATTTCATATCTTTTGTAGCCCCTATTTTAGTTGATTCGACCGGATTTTGCAATAGCAAAATATAATAGAATTCAGCCGAGGCGTAAATAATTGTTATAAATTAAGTCAATGTATTTTTATGGTATAGGAAAGTATACCCTTGCGGGCACAGGTAAAACTTTCCTAACCACTGAAAATTTCCTAAAAGTTATCGCAAAGCTATTTTCTTGCTTGATTAACTGACTATAGTATGGTAAAAATAACTCAGGAGGTAAAAAATGATGAGGAAAAGTTTTACATTAATCGAAACTGTAACCGTGATTATAATTATTCTTATTTTTGCTACTTTTAGTATGATTGGGTATCGACAAGTTTTAGATAACTCCAGGCAGAAGGTATGTTCTACAAATTTAATGGCTTTAAGTGTAGCAGTAGAGATTTACGCTTTGGAGAACGACGTTTTACCAGCCTCGTTAGGTAACTTAAAACCTGAGCACCTTAAGAAGGGATATGCCAAAGCAATCAGCCAGAGGGATTGGCTAACGAAATTTTCCTATTTTTTCCTAAAACTGAATTCTTCACCTGAAGCCTATGCTGCTTTTTTAACTCCTGAGAATTTAGAAAAATATGGAGTAGATTCCAAAATTTTTCATTGTCCGGCTGATACCGATGGTCTTCCTTCATACGGGATTAATAGGAAGTTAAGAGGGAAGAAGTGGGAAGAAATTTCGGCTGATACAATTATAATCGCGGAATGTGATCGTAGTACTTTTAATCCAAATAACCCGAATGCATTCGCTAAGCGGCATATTAAGAATTTTGGCTACGGAAAATTTGCCCAGTCAATAAAAAAGAATCAAGAAATCGTGCAATATTTAGAGAGCGAGTATCCCCCGCCTCCGTATCCGCCTCCGTATCCGCCTCCGCATCCGCCTCCGCATCCGCCTCCGCATCCGCCTCCGCATCCGTAGGGGGATCGTAATTAGTGTGAAGAGGATTGTAATGAGGAATTTGAGAGCTGTTGCGTTGGGCATAGTGTATCTTACTGTACACACAAGAAAACCACATGTTTATCTAGGTGTGAATAAGTTAAACTAATATAGCAAAGAAGAGTTGTAAAAAACGTGCCGAAGTGGATTTGCGCGCGTTTTTATTCCAATCTGTATGGGAGGCACAACCATAACTGAGATTATGGCGGAGGCAGGCCCAAGGGGTATCCCATGTTTTCCTTTTTCAAAGATAGAAATTTTTCTTATCCTTTCGTAATCTGGTTTATAATTGTTTTATGGTATTCAGTCGTTATTTATAATTTTCCTGATATCGTTTCTATCCGCCATAAAATCAATGATTTTTTTGTTTCTCAATCGTTTTTTGTTTCGCGATTTCTTCCCAAATTTTTCCCGATACCCGAAGAAGCGGAGAATATAGTAATTATCGCCTTTGATGAAGCCTCACGGCTGCATTTAAACCGCATTAAATGGCCCTGGCCCCGTGATAAGATTGCGCAGCTGCTGAAAAATGTAGCTTCTTCCTCTCCCAAAGTTATTGGTGTGGATATTGTTTTTTCCGGCAGGTCCGAGGGGAATGAAGATGAAGCCTTAATTTCAGTTTTAAGCAATCACCAAAATATTGTGCTTGCTTACAAATTGAGCGAGGGTTTGAAAGATTTACCGCTGCAGGATTTTATAAAGACGATTGATTATGGGTTTGTAAACCGGCCGGTGGATGAAAGCAATATTTTACGAGACGCCAGGACTTTTTATACCGACCGCGAGGGAAAGGATTATTTTTCAATAGACATAACAATACTTTCTAAGTATTTAGGCCTTGAGCAAAACAAAGTTAAAATCAGCGGGAATAATAAAGGGGTTATCCTCGGCGAAAATTTATTTATCCCTTCTCAAGGCGGCATTACTCCGGTTAACTATTTACTTTATCCCAAGGAGTTTGTTCAGATTCCCGCCTATTTAATTTTAGAGGATAAATTTAACCCGGAAAAAATCCGGGACAAAATAGTTTTAATCGGAGCAACCGATCATCTAATTCACGATGAGCATTTTACTCCCTTAGGAGTTTTCCCCGGTGTTACTGTAATTGCTAATTCTCTGGTAATGATGCTCAGTGAAAGATACATTCACGACTTTTCCCGGGTAGAGGATTTTCTTCTTATTCTTCTTCTGGGAAGTTTAATCCTTTTTGTAAACCGGAAGTTATCTTTTGCCCCGGCATTGTTGTATAGTTTTCTAATCCTGTCTACTCTTTTTTTTCTTTCCTTGGTTTTACGCGTAAAAGATATTCAGTTTGATTATCTCGGCGTTTTTTTTCTGGGCGGTGCCGCTTATCTGACATCTAATATTTATAAACACACTTATTTGGCTTACATGAGCCGGAAATTAAAAAGCTTAGCTGTAATTGATCCTTTAACCGGTTTTTATTCCCCGCGTTATTTTTTATTAAAGATAGATGGAGAATTGAAATCCCGGCCCCGAAGTTTGACATTTTTCGCTCTTATCCTCAGCGATTACGCGAGATTAAGCTTAGATTCAAATTTTGAAGAGTTCAAATCTTTATTTAAGTCATTAGCGGATTATATCGAATCGAAAATAAATAAACGCTTTAAGAATTTGTTCTTTTCCCGTATAGCCCAGGATATTATCGGCCTCGCGCTCTGGGGAAAGGATAAAGATGAAACTAAAGGTTTTTTTAAGGATTTTATGGAGAAGCTTAAAGGTGTGGAATTTAAAGCCGGGGATAAATTGTTTAAGCCGTTTTTTAAGGGCGTTTTAATCTATAAGCCGAAAGCCGTGGAAGCAAAAAGTGGAGATGTGATTGATACCATGGAATCCGTGTTAAAGGATTTCAGGAAAGATCCGGATAAGGATTTCCTTGTTTTGGAGGTAAAAGAAAAAAAGAGGTATAGTAAAGAAGAATCGTTGAAAGATGATATCTTCGATTTTTTGACTAAAGACCTGGAAGCCAGGAATAAGGATCTCGAGAAGAATTTAAAGGAGCTTCTTTTATCAAGGAAAGAAATCGATAAGGCGTATTTCGGGACAATGCGCGGGTTAATTAAAGCTCTGGAAGCGAAAGACACCTATACCCAGGGGCATTCTGAGAGGGTGGCTAAATATGCCCTGACCATAGCTAAGGAATCCGGGGAATCACAGGATAGTTGTGATTTGATATATAAAGCCGCTTTACTTCACGATATCGGCAAAATCGGGATTCCGGATTATATCCTGCATAAAAAAGAGAAACTTATCCGTGAAGAGATAGACCTTATCAGGAAACACCCGCTCTCTAGTGTGGAAATCTTAAAACCGATTAAAGCGTTCCGGGAGTTACTATCCATAATTTTGCACCATCATGAATGGTTTAACGGCACGGGTTATCCTTACGGCCTAAGCGGAAAAATGATTCCCAAAGGAGCGCAAATTTTATCTGTGGCTGACGCCTTTGATGCGATAACCTGCGGAAGAGGATATAAAGAAGGGAAAAGCGTAGATGACGCGGTAAAAGAGCTGGAACGAAGCTCCGGCACACAGCTGAATTCGGAATATGTGCAAATTTTAAAAAGAGCGATTAATTCTCAGGACCTTTCCTTTTAAAATATCTTTTTCGATAAAAAGTGAAGAGTGCTTTATGGCTAGAACAGGCTGGATTGGAAATATTCTTCAGCTGATGTATAGACAAATAAACCTTTCGTCATTTCTGTTTCTATTGTTTTTAGCTTTATGTCCGGTCAGCTGTACTCAGCCAATTAAAAATTCAAACTCTTCAGGAAAAAATATTATTTGTTTCGGTGATAGTATAACTAAGGGGAAAGGCGCTCTCATAGGGCAGGATTATGTTTCGGTATTATCCCGGCTTTTAGGTGAAGAAGTTATAAACGCGGGAGTTTCCGGAGATACTACGGTTTCTGCCTTGGCGCGGTTGGAAGATGAGGTCCTTGATAAAGATCCGTATCTTGTAATTATAGAGTTAGGAGGGAATGATTTTTTGCTGAGAGTTTCTAAAAAGACAACTCTGAAGAATTTAGAAAACATAATTACCGGCGTTCAGGACAGAGGTTCAATGGCAGCTCTGGCAGACTTAAGCTGCGGTATAATTCTAAACGGCTATGGGAAAGATTTTAAGAGATTAGCAAAAAGAACAGGTTCAATTTTTATTCCCGGATTACTGGAAGGAATATTGGATAATCCGGATTTAAAATCCGATCAGATACATCCTAACCATGAAGGCTACAAAATCATTGCCCGAAGGATATATAAGGCCATAAAACCGTATATCCGGCCGAAATAAGAATGCCAATCCGGAGGATCTAATCTTGATTCGGTAACTCGTTCAACCGGGTAACTCGTTGAACTCGTCAACTATTATTAAATGCCGAGGGCGGGAATCGAACCCGCATGGAGTTACCCCCACCGGTTTTTGAGACCGGCGCGTCTGCCTATTCCGCCACCTCGGCAAAAAAATCCGGAAAATATCTGTGAATAAAAAAAACCACGGCTGTGAAACCGTGAAATTTTACTATAACATTACAAATTTCCTTTGTCAATTGACAAATTATAAAGGAGATGTTATATTTTATATCGTGCGTAAATAAAAAAACTGGGGCCGTAATTCAGCGGGAGAATGCTACGCTGGCAGCGTAGAAGTCAGGGGTTCGAATCCCCTCGGCTCCACCAATAAAAAAAGTAAAAAGGAGAGGGGATTGCTTGCTTAAGTTAGGGGTTCATGTTTCTATTGCCGGGGGTATTCATAAGTCTATAGACAGGGCTTTTAGTTTAGGCTGCAATACTATGCAGATATTTGCCCGTAACCCCAGAAGATTCAGGAAAGGGTTTTTATGTAAAGAAGACATAGAAAATTTCCGGAAAAAGGTTAAAGCATCCGCTATAAAACCTGTAGTTATTCACGCTCCCTATACTTTGAATTTAGCGGCATCCAAAAAATTTCTTCACTGGATTACAATAAAAGAATTCATTTTGGATTTAGTTGAAGCGGATAAAATAGGAGCGCAATACCTGGTGACTCATACCGGTTCTCATAAAGGGGTTTCGGAAGATAAAGGTTTAAAAAAGGTTGTAAAAGCGTTTAAGAAAATATTAAAAACAACGGAAAGCCTGAAAACCAGGATACTCATTGAAAATACTTCAGGCACTAAAAATCAATTGGGTTATACCTTTTCTCATTACCGGTTCATCCTAAAAGAATTAGATTTTACTCCCAAGTTAGGTGTATGTTTGGATACCGCTCATACTTGGAGCGCGGGTTATGAGATAAATCGGAAAGAAGGATTAGATGATTTTTTGAAAATGGTAGATAAAACAGTAGGGATTAAAAGAGTAAAGGTGATCCATCTTAATGATACTCGTGAGGAGTTAGGTTCGGGGAAGGACCGTCATTGTCATATCGGAGAAGGTAAAATTGGAATAAACGGGTTCGCTCTAATTGTTAATCACCCTTTACTAAAAAAATTACCTTTTATTCTGGAAACACCGAGGGATGAAAAAACTGATGATCTCAGGAATTTGGCTATAATAAGGAGACTTTATCAGGATGAATTATAACAAAGAGATTGATAAAAAATGGCAGAGATATTGGGATAAAACCCGGCTTTTTAACGTGGATGTAAAAGACAAGACAAAACCGAAATATTACTGTCTGGTAATGTTTCCTTATCCTTCCAGTGAATTGCATGTCGGCCACGCCCGGAATTATGTAATTGGTGATGCTGTCGCCCGTTACAAAATTATGCAGGGTTTTTATGTGTTGACTCCTATAGGATGGGATGCCTTTGGTTTACCTGCTGAGAATCAAGCGATAAAACATGACATCCATCCTAAAATTTGGACATTGAATAATATAGAAAGGATTAAGCAACAGTTAAACAGCTGGGGGGTATGTTATGACTGGGAGAGGGAAGTAACTACCTGTCAGCCCGATTATTATAAGTGGACACAATGGATATTTTTGAAACTTTATAAAAACAAGCTTGCTTACCGGAAAGAAGCCCCGGTTAATTGGTGTCCTTCCTGTAAGACTGTTTTAGCCAATGAACAGGTTATTCAGGGGAAATGTGAACGTTGTTCGCAGGAAGTAGAACAAAAAAAATTAAAACAATGGTTTTTTAAAATTACCCATTACGCGGAGAGGCTTTTGGATGACCTGGTTTTATTAGAGCAATGGCCGGAGAAAGTAAAGCTAATGCAGAAAAATTGGATTGGGAAATCTACAGGTGTGCAAATCAGCTTTCCCTTAAAAGATGTTTCTCAGGAGATTCTTTGTTTTACTACCCGGGTTGACACAGTCTTTGGAGCCACTTTTATTGCTTTAAGCTGGGATCATCCGCTGGTAGAAGAATTAATAAAAACCAGCCCGAAAAAAGAAGAAATTAGTAAATTCGCCGAGAAAATCAAAAAACAACTATCTTCTTTGAGGTTGCTGGATGAGTTTGAAAAAGAAGGGATATTTACCGGTAAGTTTGCCTTTAATCCCATGAATAAAAAAGAGATCCCGATATTTATTGCCAATTATATCCTTAGTGGATATGGTACCGGCGCAATTATGTGTGTTCCCGCGCATGATGCCCGGGATTTTGATTTCGCGAAAAAGTATGGTTTATCAATTGTTGAAGTAATTAGAGATTACCGGGATAACCGCTCAGCAGGCCAACAGTTAGAAGAGGCCTATGAGGGAGAAGGGATTTTAGTTAATTCCGGAGAGTTTAACGGATTGACTTCAGAAACAGCAAGAGAAAAAATCGCTGATTTTATGGAGCAAAAAAATATCGGCGAAAAAAAAGTTAATTACAAATTAAGAGATTGGTTAATTTCCCGTCAACGATATTGGGGCGCGCCTATCCCAATAATTTATTGTGAGAATTGCGGAGAGGTTCCTGTCCCTGAGAACGACCTGCCGGTTTTACTCCCTGAAGCCGTGGAGTTTCTTCCTACGGGACAATCACCTTTGGCTTATGTGGATGAATTTAGTAAAACTACCTGTCCGCGATGTAAGGGGGAAGCGTCCAGAGAGACAGACACAATGGATACTTTTGTTGATTCCAGTTGGTATTATTTAAGGTATATTTCACCCCGGCAGGGGAAAGTGTCTTTTGAGACGGAAGATGTAAATTCATGGCTTCCGGTAGACCAATATATCGGAGGAGTAGAACACGCTATTTTGCATCTAATGTACTCACGTTTTATAAATAAATTCTTTTATGATTTGGGCCTGGTAAATTTTAAAGAGCCTTTCCGGCGTCTTTTCACCCAGGGTATGATTTTAAAAGATGGATCAAAGATGTCGAAATCAAAAGGAAACGTAATCCCTCCGGATTATATTATTGATAAATACGGCGCTGACACAATGAGATTGTATATCCTTTTTATAGGCCCGCCGAATCGTGACGCTGAATGGCAGGATGAAGGCCTTTTAGGATGTTTCCGGTTTATAAAAAGGGTTTTGAGGCTCTTGGATATATTGAAAGAGTATAAAGACGTAAAGCCGGACAGGTTGAATCCGGAAGAGATAAAGCTTCTGAAAAAAACGCATTCTACAATAAAAGAGGTAACCCGCGATCTCGACGGTAACTTTCAGTTTAATACCGCGATCAGTAAAATTATGGAGCTGGTAAACCAGACTTATAAGTCCTTAGAAAGTGGAGATATCCGGAAAGATGTTTTCGCGCAAGTGATTGACATTATCTTTTTACTCCTGGCTCCTTTCACTCCTCATTTAAGTGAAGAAGCAAATAGTAATTTAGGCAATACCGGTTCCATATTTAACCGAGGATGGCCTTCGTATAACCCTGAGTATTTGAAGGAAGAGGAAGTAAAAATAGCTGTTCTTGTTGATGGTAAAGTGAGGGGGCGCATGAGTATAAGTGTCAACTGGAGTAAAGAAAAGATAGAAACCAAAGCTTTAGCCCTGGAAAGAGTTAAGGGCTATCTAAAAAATAATCCTCCCCAAAAGACATTCTATGTCGAAGGAAAAGTCTTTAATATCGTCACGAAATGAGAGAAGAGAGAACGTTAGATCCTAGATTCTAGATCCTTGTTAGAAGATAGTCTGCCATAGGCTCCTCCAAAGCGGATCCGCCTGTAGGCGGAAGATCCGCCTCCGGCGGAAAAACGAAAGATAGAGAATGTAGATTGTAGTTAGTAGTTGGTTTAGAGGAAGGGATTGTAGCTATTGAGCTTTGAGCTATGGGCTATGAGCTGAATAGGGATAGGGCAAAGCGCGTAGAGTTCAAATGCAAAATGATAAATCAATGTCGTTGTAGGGGCCGGGCCTGCCCGGCCCTTTACCAAATATATAAAACCAAATAATTTATCCATATAAAATACGAGAATATATTATAAATAATCCCGCGAAATGGGATAACTCGTGGAGATTGTAGTTCGCAGCCCAAAGCCCAGAGCTCAACCAGTATTATAAAACCATGTTTCATCTCACTCACCAGGAAAGGAAAATCCTTATCGGCATAGGTATTTTGCTTGTTTTAGGCGCTGGGGTTAGAATGTTTAAAGTTAATTCTATTTTTGGAAAGAGTGAAGAAATCAAAGCTGTCATAGAGAAACGGGTAGATATAAATAAAGCTTGTCTGGAAGAGTTAATAATAATCCCTTCTATCGGTGAAAAAACCGCTCAGCGAATTCTAAAATACCGGGAAAATAAAGGGATATTTAAGAATCCAGAAGAACTTTTGGCTGTCAAGGGTATTGGCGAGAAAAAGTTGGAAATTATTCGCAGGCATATAGTTATAAAGTAGAGACACCGCCCATTTAATCCTCAATGTTTGAACTTGATCCTCGATCCTCGATGCCCTCTTTGCACTTTGCTCTATGCTTTCCTGCCCTCTGCCCTCTGTCTTCCGACTTCCGTCTTCTGACGTCCCTCGTCCTTTCGTCTCTCGTCCTTCGTCTCTCGTCCCTCGTTTTCCCTGCCCTTTGCCTTTCTTGCCCTATGCCCTATGCCTATCCAGCCCGCAATTTACTACCCACAAAAAAACTTGACAAAGCAAGGCCATTTGCGATATACTTAATTATGAGAATATTTAAATAAGTGAAATATTTTAGAAAAAAATTGTTCAATGAAGGAAGGAGTTTTTATATGAAGAAGAAGAAACAGGAGAAGACAAAAAAAAATGATTTTGGGGCGGAAATTTCAAAAATATTACCTTCAATTATGAGGGAATTTACTAAAATACAACGGAATGTTTTTTTGAAAATTCGTTTGACGATTTCCCAAATTGTCATTCTGGAATTTTTGGCGGAACAAGGAGCTTGCAGGATGAACGAGCTTGCTAAAGCATTAAATTCCACCATGAGCGCGGTAACTGCCATTGTTGACAAAATGATCACGCTTAAACTGGTAAAACGGGAACGTTCAAACAAAGATAGGCGGGTAGTTAAGGTTATTTTATTAGATAAAGGCAAGAAAATGGCTAAAAGGGTGCGGGATGGAAGGCGTAATTGTGCCAATGAATTGTTCGCGAAGCTTACAAAAAAGGATAAAGACGAATATATCCGGATACTAAAAAAAGTTTATAATAATTTAGGAGTAAGAGATGAAACCTATTAAGCGGTTTATACCCCGGGCATTACTTTGCATTTTTTGTCTGCTAACTCTGGATACATATATTTTGAGCGCGCAAGACAGTAAACCTTTGTTTTTTGAACGACAGCTTTTATCCTTAGAGGAATGTATCCGATTTGCTCTTGAAAACAGCTTTGAGGTGAAATTAGCTCAGTTAGACTTTTTAATTGTCCAGACGGACAAAGATAGCGTGGCTTCGGTATTTGACTCTGTTTTATCAGCAGATATAAATTATTCTGACGATAAGAGGGCATTATTATCTACCCTTAGCGATGTCCATACCCGGGAAAATGTTTATGCGGTTGAAGCTTCCAAAAAGTTTCCTACTGGTACCGGACTTACTTTGTCTTTTTCCGATACGAGAATATCGAGCAATTTAAGTTCGGTTTTAACAACGCCTGCGCATACAGCTCAGGGTACTTTGGAAATACGCCAGCCGTTAGCCAGGAATTTTTTCGGCCGTATTGACCGGGGTAATATTTCCGCTACAGCCATAGCTGTTCAAAACGCGGATTTAAGTACAAAAGAAAGGATTGAAATTTTGATTGCTTTGATTGAAGAATATTATTGGGGATGGGCGTTTTCGAAAAAAAACCTGGAAATCCACCGGCAAATTCTGGAACGGGCGAAAAAGTTGCAGGAAACAAACCGGAAAAATTACGATATCGGTAATATAGAAAAAGGGGATTTTTTGGCATCCCAGGCAAATGTTCTTACAAGAAAAAAGGATGTTTTTATCGCTAAGGATAAATACCAGCGCTCTGAAGCGAATCTTAAACTTTTGATAAATATGGATGCCGGCCGGAGTATCCGTCCGGGAGAAAAATTGGGTTATAAAAAACTTGACTTGAATTTAGAGAGCTGTATAAATGAGGCCTTTCAAAAAAGGCGGGATTATCAACAAGCGAAAAAAAAGCTGGAAATGAGGAATATTATCTTGAAAACCAAAGGTAATGAGCGCTGGCCGGAAGTCGATCTTGTGGCGAGTATGGCAGTAAACGGGATAAATGGGAAATTCCGGAAAGCCGCGGGAAAAATTAGCGGTGAAAATAATAGGGATTATTATCTGGGAGTAGAAATTTCCCTGCCACTTGAGAATAATCTGGCTGAAAGTGAATTTAAAAAGGCTCTCTACGAGAAAGAAAATGCCATATTAACTTTGAAAGATGTGGAAAGAAGAATTGTTACAGAGGTCGGTAATGCTTTCCGGGATTACCGCACCCGGGAAACGAATTTAACCATTTCTATGAAGGTCGAGGATTTGCAGAGGGAAAAACTCAAAGAAGAGGGAAAACGCTTTGGCCATGGAAGATCCAACACAAAAAGGTTGATAGATTATCAGCAGGATTATCTCAGCGCGCAACTTGAAGTGGCCAGAGGCATAGTTGAGCTTGAAGCCTCACGAATTAATCTTGATAGAACCCTTAATGTTATTTTAGAGAGATATAAGGATGTGTTATGAGTTTACCCCGATTCAGCGTTAATCAGTCATTATTTATAAATTTGATATCGGGTATTATTATAATCATCGGGATGATTGTGCTTTTTGGGATGAATAGAGAAATCCATCCTAACGTTTCTTTTGATATAGTTAGTGTTACAACTTCCTATTCGGGAGCCACTCCAATAGATGTTGAGAAACTTATTACCGTGCCTATAGAAAGAGAACTTCGTCAAGTTGACGGCATAAAAGAAATAAAGTCATCTTCCCCGGCGGGGTCTTCCATTATCCATATAGAAATAGATCCTGATGAGCCGGATAAACAAAAGGTTGTCCGGGATATCCAGAGTGCCGTAGACAAAGTGCGGGGTTTGCCCGCGGATGTCGATGATCCGATGGTAACAGAAATATCAACTAAACAGTATCCGATAATAGAAATTTCTTTATCCGGTGATATGAACGAATATCAGTTGCAAAAATACGCGGATACTCTTGAGGATATACTTGAAGATATTGAAGGTGTTGCCCGTTTAAAGAAATCCGGCTACCGGGAACGGGAACTCCAAATTCTTATTGACCCGGAAAAACTCGTTAAATATTACGTTTCTTTAGATGAGATAGAGAATGCCCTTGCTTCCCGGAATATCAGCTTACCGGCAGGAGAGATAAATACCGCGACAACCGAATATAGCATCAGAACCACCGGAGAATTTCTAACGGCTCAGGAAGTGGAAGAAGTTATTATCCGGGCCAATGATTCGGGTAACTGGCTAAAGATAAAAGATGTAGCCCGGGTCTCCGATACTTTTAAGGACGAAGATATAATTAATAAGACTCTGGGTACACGTTCAATCAACCTTGTTGTGTTTAAAAAAGAATCCGGGGATGCTTTATCCATAGTCGATCAGGTGAAAGAAAAATGTAAAAATTATCTCGAAAACCAGACCGTTAAACCGCAAATATCTTATGTTAATGATTATTCCTTTTATGCCCGAAGGCGCCTTAACGTGTTAAGAAACAATGCCTGGGCCGCTATAGCTATAGTTATCGGTGTCCTGCTTATATTTTTGCAGGCAAGAACGGCTTTGCTTACTTTTTTAGGAGTGCCGATAGCTTTTTTTGCTACCTTTATGGTTATGAGCGCTATGGGCATAACCATAAATCTTGTCAGTATGTTCGGTTTAATCATAGTGCTTGGTATGTTAGTTGATGACGGTATTATTGTGGCTGAGAATGTTTACCGATATATGGAAGAAGGGGTCTCAGCGCGGGTAGCCGCGGTTAAAGGGACAGAAGAAGTTATGGGCGCGGTTTTAGCGGCTGTGTTTACCACAATCGCCGCGTTTTCACCTTTGCTGTTTATGTCCGGGATTATCGGTAAATTTATCCGGCAGATTCCCATAGTTTTAATTGTCGCGCTTCTGGCTTCATTAGTTGAAGCTCTTATTATTTTGCCTTCACATTTAGCGGATTTTGCCGGAGTTAAATTAGACGCCCGGGGTAAACCTCAAAACTCTGCTAAGGATATGCCATGGTTTAAGGCTATAGTTTCTTTTTACACCCGGATAATTAAAGCCGCCATCCGCAGAAAATACAGAATTGTTAGCGGATTTTTCCTTGTATTAGTAGCTTTTATTGTCTTGGCTGGTACAGTCATGAAATTCGTCCTTTTTCCGGATGCAGGAATAAACTTTTTCTTTATAAGAGCGGAAGCTCCTATCGGTAGCCCCTTAGAAAAAACCCATGAACTTATTCGTCCTGTAGAAGATATTGTTTCCAAATTGCCTAAGGTAGATCTTGACACCTATGTTACTGTAGTAGGAAAGACTGAAGAAGACCGGATGGATCCCTTTGCCGGATATGAGAGCAATCTTGCCCAGATTACTGTTTATCTTACTCCGGAACAGGACCGGAAAAGAACGGTTGAACAAATTATTGCCGAGTTGCGCCGGAGAACAAAGGATATTAAAGGCTTTACCAATTTAATGTTTAATAAACCTGAGACCGGGCCGCCGGTAGGTAAACCGGTGGAGGCTCAGATACGGGGAGAAAATTTTGATGTACTTGATAAAATAGCCGGGGAATACATGGACTATTTATCTACAATAGAAGGTGTTTCCGATGTTACCTGGAACCATAAACCGGGGAAAGAAGAGATTCGGGTTAGGGTTGACCGTAAAAAAGCGACTCAGGTAGGGCTTAGCATCAGGCAGATAGCAAAAACTATTCGCGCGGTTTTTGAAGGAGGCATTGCCACCCGGATTAAGCCGGTTAAATCTGAGGAGGAAACTGATGTGACAGTGCGGTTTAGTAAAGCTGATACAAAGGACATGTCTGTTTTTGAGAATATCCTTATTTCCAATAAGTTTGGTAATTTAATCCTTTTAAACAAAGTCGCGGCTATAGATAAAGTTCCCGGTACAACAACTATTCATCATTTAGAAGGCAAACGCGTGGTTACTGTTTCCTGTAACATTGATAGTTCCAAAACTACGTCGATGAAGATAAATAAATTGCTTATGAAGGAATTCTCTGATATCCCCCTGAGATACCCTGGGTATTCGGTTAAATACGGCGGGGAACAGGAGGAAGGAATAAAATCTTTAATGAGCTTGCTGAAAGCCTTCCTTTACGCGTTCTTATTTATTTATTTGATACTCGCGTCTTTTTTTAAATCCTTAATTCACCCTTTTGTAGTTATGCTCGCTATACCTTTCGGTCTTATCGGAGTTATTTTTGCTTTTCTCCTGCATGGATTGCCTTTATCTTTTATGGCAGTTTTAGGCATTGTGGGATTAAATGGTATCGTGGTAAATGATTCTATCGTCCTTGTTTCTTTTATTAATAGATTGCGTGCTACAGGGATGAATAGAAAAGAATCGATTATTAAAGGAGTACAGATGAGAATCCGGCCGGTTATTTTAACCACTATCACTACAGTAGGAGGGCTTTCTACAGTAGCTTACGGTATTGGAGGTAAAGACCCCTTTTTAGTTCCCATGGCTCTGGCAATATGCTGGGGACTTTTATTCGCGACTATCCTCACTCTTTTAATAATTCCCTGCATTTATTCTATCCTTGATGATATAGCCGTAAAAATAACCCATCATTCAAGCATAATCCATTGCGCTAAGCTAAATAATAACGACAACAAGGTTGAATCTTAACCGGAAAAATGTATTTGAAAAGCACCTGGATACACAATGAATTATAAACAAAACAGTTATGCAAAAACTGAGATGTACAAAAAAAGT
>JAGLUN010000033.1 GCA_023134705.1 Candidatus Omnitrophota bacterium
TCAAATGCATTTTTCCGGTTAAAAAAGCAGGAACAAGTTATTTTTATGCATAGGCAGGGACGGTGTGTGGTATAATATTTTTGGTTAAGAGATCATTGATATTGTTAGTTAATCAAGGGATAGGAATAATGGAAATGTTCACTATAGGGAAATAAAAAAAGGAGGTGGTTCATGGAGGAAGAAGAAAGTAAAGTAACACAAGCCGTTAAGGAAGCTGTTATAAAGGCAGCTAAAAAGGGCGAGGCTTTGAAAGTAAAGGTGGGAGAGATTACGAGAGAGGCGGTAAAAAAAACATTAGCCGAAACGGAGCCTGTCAAAGAAAAAGTAAAAAAGGCAGCCGCGGATACTATGGAAGGTGTAGTTCAAGGTGCCAAAGAAGTTGGGGTGAAAGCTGAAGAATTAACAAAAAAGGCTGTTGAGGGAATAATAGAAGGGACAAAGCAGGCGGGCACGAAAGCATCTGAATTTGTCAAATATGCTGCCGAGGCAACTATAGAGACGGCTAAGAAGGCGGGAAATGAAGTGGACGAAGTAGCAACTGATGCCTTAAAAGTATTATTGGAAGGAGTAAAAGAAGTTTTTAAAAAGGAAGATAAAAAGTAAAGATTACCTAAATGACAGATGCAAAGTTTTCATTTGGGTTTTTAAGATCAGGAGGCGGATAAATGAGCATATTAAAAGATTTGGTAAATTTAGGTTTGGGAGCATTAGTTATAACAAAGGAGAAAGCGGAAGAGGTTGTGAACGAATTGGTTAAAAAAGGTGAAGTTGGTCAGGATGAAGGAAAAGAATTAATCAATGAGTTGATTGAAAAAGGAGAAAAGAGCAAAAAAGAGATTGAAGAGCAAATTGAGAAAATGGTTAAAGGCGTTTTAGAAAAATTGGATATATCGGCAAAGAAGGAAATCAAAGAACTTAAATCCGAAATTGAAGAGTTGAAAAAGAAACTAAATAAAGAAGAATAAAAGGTCATTTTAAGCTCTGATATACAAAGCAGAAAGAACCAGCGGGGGAATTTTTTTTGTTTTATTTCAAGGTACAATTAGGAGTTTTTAAGTGATTGTAAATAACATTACTCAAAAAATACGTAACGTAAAAAGACTGCGGCAAATTCTGCATATTTTTGCCAAGTACGGTTTTGGTTATATCGTTGACCGTTTGAATATAGACAAGAATCTTGTTGGCAGGAAGATTATCAAAATAGCATCGGCTAAGAAACTTGATATATTTGATATCCCGGTGTCCGTCCGAATTCGCAAGATGATGGAAGAGTTGGGCCCTACCTTTATCAAACTAGGCCAGGTTTTAAGTACACGCCCGGATTTGGTCCCTTTAGGGTTTTGTCAGGAACTTGAAAAATTGCAGGATGAAGTTCCTGCGTTTGCGTATGAAAAGGCAAAAGAGCAGATTGAAAACGAATTAAAAGAGCCGATAGATAAGTTATTCAGTAGTTTTTCTGTTGATTCCTTTGCCGCGGCTTCATTGTCGCAGGTTCATTTAGCTGAATCGAAATCAGGAGAGAAACTTGTGGTAAAAGTTCAAAGGCCGGGCATCGAAAAGACAATACGGGCGGATTTAGATATCTTATGTATGTTAGCTCAATTGGCAGAAAAATATATCGAAGAAAGCAGGCTTTATAATCCTACGGCGGTTGTTGATGAATTCAAAAAGACGATTTTGAGAGAAATAAATTTCAGTATGGAGGCAAAAAATATTGACAGATTCCGGCGTAATTTCAAGGATGACAATACCGTATATATTTTTAAGGTAATGCATGATTTATCAACAAAGAAAATTTTAACTATGGAGAGGCTGGAAGGAATAAAGGCGAGCAATGTAAACGAGATAGAACGCGTTGGGTTAGACAAAAGACGGATAGCGGTAAATGGAGCCGATGCTGTTTTGAAACAGATTTTTATGCATGGTTTTTTTCACGCGGATCCGCATCCCGGGAACATATTTGTTTTGAAAGACAGCCGTATCGCCTTTTTGGATTTTGGTATGGTTGGGCGTATTGATGTGGAAACAAGAGAGCAGCTTTCCGATATCCTGGTTGCTATAATTCATCGGGATGCAAAAGGGATTATCGAGGCTTTTGTGTCAATGGGGGCTGTCGAGAAAGACACCGGTATTAAAAAACTGAATTTAGATTTGACGGACTTTGTAGAGAGTTATTATGAAATCCCTTTAAAAGAACTCAGGATGGATCAGTTTTTGCCTGATATAATCAATATAATTTCGCAGAATCGGATTAAGGTGCCTGCCGATTTTTTCCTTTTGAGCAAAGCCTTGATAACAATTGAAGGCGTAGGCAAAAAAATATCTCCTGATTTTAATGCTGTTGCTCAAGCAAAGCCTTTTGTCGAACGGCTGGTAAAAGAAAGATATAGCACAAAGAATATAGTAAGGGGGGTAAAAGGATTTTTAAAGGGGCTCTATATTCTTACGAATTTATTACCTAGAGATTTAACGATAATTCTTAACAAAATAAAAAAAGGGACTCTACACATAGAATTTGAACATAGAGGCCTTGAAGATTTAATCTCACAGATGGATAAGGTAAGCAATCGCATTGCTTTTAGTCTGGTTATCGCGGCGTTGATTATCGGTTCATCTATAGTAATTCAAATTAACAAAGGGCCTACGTTTCTGGATTTCCCCATGTTAGGAGTTTTGGGTTTCGTTACAGCTGGTATTATGGGGTTGTGGTTGGCCATATCGATATTACGTTCAGGTAAGCTATAAATCAGTTAGAGTAAATATCAGTGTGTCTGATAGTATTATCTTGTTAATAGGCGGTTGATTTATTGGATTAACATAATTTTTTTTATCCGGTTCATCCTGCCTGCCCCGTACGAATCCTTCGAGGATACTCGGGATAAACTCCGCAAGTTTACGGGGTTAATCCGGTCTAAATTCTTCTTTTTTCTTCGTGTTCTTCGTGCCCTTGTGGTAAAAAATTCCCTTTATTCCCTCTGTGTTCCCAAATTTTAATTCAATAAGGAGGCCAGGAAACCAGGATACATATCTGGTGGGATAGGAAACCATTGGCTGTTTCACGTATTGTCAATTTCGTTTCTTTAACTTGACCGCATTTTAAATTACCTTGTATAAAGATCCGCTTTAATTATTAAGGTTATCTTCTCGGACATAAATCCAAAAAGAACCTTTTCGGAATTTTATCTTACGTATTCTTGATTTTGGAATCCAGATTTTAATATCGTTATGCAATACAAGGATAGCTTTGTTTGTTTCATAACGCATACGAACCCTAGCCCATATATATGTTTGTTTGGGGTAGGGGTAAAGATAGTTGTTTAGTAGCCAAAGCATATGTTTAAGGCCTATTTAACAGCGCATTTTGAATTATCTTGCATAAAAGTTCTCTTAGGGCTAAAATGCATTAATATAAATAGGTAATATTTACCATGTATAATAATACATAGTATTTTTATACAAGTCAAGGAGATTTTATGTTCTTGAAGAATTTAGCAAAATTAAGAAAAGAAAAGGGATTTACACAAGAGGGATTAGCGAGGAAGGCCGATATTTCATTTCATACGCTGGTAAAGATTGAAGGTGGCGGCATAAAGAATCCGAGGATTGAAACAGTTATGAAATTGGCCAAGGCATTAGGTGTAAGCGTAGATGACTTAATCGGAAAAATATAAAGGTTATACATAATGAACGATTTTAAAAATCCCATAGATGCGTTAAAGAAATGGTCTGCCGAGAATGATAAGGAATGGTTAATGGCCACAATTGATAAGGTTCTGGATTCTAAACGGGAATTAACGCAAGACGAAGTTATAAGCATTTATTATATCTTCTTAAAGGAAAATGATCTTAAACGAGATAAACAGGAGAATAATCCTAAGAAAGACAACGGAGAAGGTATCAATATTGTTGGGGATAGTAATAGGGAAGCTAAGGGCGACCAGGGCATACAAAAAATAATCCTGAAAAGTCTTTCCGAAATTGAGAAAGTTAATGCCTTAGTTCAAGGGCAAGAAATTTTATTTCATCCGGGACTGACAATAATATATGGCCATAATGCCACAGGAAAGTCGGGATATGTCCGAATTTTGAAACGAGCTTCTAAATCTCGCACAAGTGAAGATATATGGGGTAATGTTCATACAGGTAAAGAAAAAAATATAGGAAAAGCAAAATTTATTGTGAATATTGATGGCACGGAAAAAGAAATACTATGGAACGGAGAAAGTGAAGTGTCCCCATTAGTTCTGATTGATGTTTTTGATAATAAATGCGTAAAAGTTTTTTTAACTGATGAATTAGCCTTTGGCTTTCGACCTTATGGTTTTGAGTTATTTCCGATTATTTCTATAGCAATTAATCAAATGAAAGAATTGTTGCAGCAAGACATTATCCAGCGAAAAAAAGAGATAGATTTTTCTATTCATTTTAATGAGGGTACTCCAATCTTTAAAATGATAAAAGAATTATCAGCTGCAACAAAAATAGGCGCGCTAGAGACATCTGCACAGATAACAGATAAAGATTTAGCTGAATTAAAGACAAAGGTGACCGAAAAAAACAATTTATTGACCGCGAATATCAGCGACAAAATTAAACTTATAACTTCCGAAAAGACAATGCTGGAAAAATTAAAAAATATCCTTACGGCGATTAATGATCAGTTGTCAAACGTAAAACTTCAAGAGCACATAGGATTGATTAAAAAATATTTGGTGGCAAAAAAGAAGGTGGAAGATAAACAAACAACAGATTTAACCGAATTCAAAATACCGTTACAGGGAACAAAAGAGTGGAATGATTTTATTCGAAGTGCAGAAGAATATATAAAAAAGCTGCCAGATAGCGATAAATATCCCTCGGCTAATCGTGAATGTATTTATTGTCGACAAAAGCTTACGGAGACAGCGGTCCTTTTGATTAAGCGCTATCGAAGCCTTTTGGAAAGTCAAGAGGAAGGAATCTTGAGAGGATATGAGAATGAAGCGGATAGACTTATACGAGCTTTAAATAACAAAAGTTTTTCATTAAATAACATTCCGGATCTCGAAAATATTTTAGATGGGGCTGAAAATAATTTACACAGTCAAGTCAAGTCTTACTGTGATAAAGCAGAAAATTTGCGGAATGCCTTAATTGATGCTCTTACTAAAAAAGTAGAAACTAAAAACCCTTTTCAAATTAATAATATTTTTGCTGACAAGATAACTAATCTAATGACAAAAAAAGAGGGATCTATTAACGAATTAAGAAAAGGAGAAGCGGAGCGAAATACGAAAATAAGCGTATTAGATAGGGAGATAAAAGAATTAACCGATCGCAAGACTCTAAGCGAAAAGAAAAAGCAAATTGTAGAATATTTAGATGATTTGAAATGGGTAAAAGCCGCTGAGGGGCTATATCGATTAACCACAACTAAGCCAGTTACTGATTTGAGTAAAAAGGTATGGGAGAATGTAGTTACAGATGAGTTTAGACATGCCTTTGATGAAGAGAGGAAACAATTAAAAGCGCCTTCTATTGAATTTGTATTTCCGGGTGAACAAGGCGTTCAGAAGCGTTGTAAATCATTGGCTGGAATGAAAAATATTGACGATTTCTTGAGCGAAGGGGAACAGAAGGCGATAGCATTAGCTGATTTTTTAGCCGAATTAGGGTTAAAACAAATAAATGCACCTGTGGTTTTTGATGATCCTGTTACAAGCTTTGATCATTTAAGACGAAAAACTATCGCGGAACGATTATTCGAAGAGTCTAATCGGAGGCAGGTTATTATTTTTACTCACGATATTCTATTCTTAAGTTATCTCTTTGAGTGTTGTAAAGATAATGAAGGGGCTGTTTTCATTCATTGGGTTGAACAAAGCAGGGATGGATTATTCGGAAAGGTTAATTTGAATGATTGTCCATTGCTTGATAAATATGCTATGCGGATAAAAAAAGTAGAAGAAAGTATTCAGAAGACAAAATCCCTAACAGGTTCTGTAAAAGAAGAAGAAATTATGAAAGGATTTTCTTATTTAAGAGGTGCCTATGAAAGTTTTGTTATAGAGAAGATATTCAAAAAGACGATTCAAAGATGGAATGAACGCATACAAATGCACCAGCTAAAAAATATAGTATATGACAATCAGCTCATGGCTAAGGTACAGGATAAATTTGAGGAATTGAGTAGATATATAGAAGCACACACGCATAGTGATTCTATTCGACAGGATGCACCAGATGAGAATAGGTTAGTACAAGAGCTTGAGCATTTAAAAAAAATAGAACAAGAATTAAAAGATAAACAAAAAAATAAAAGCCATTAAATATAAGTTGGGATTATTAAAAAAAGGTAGGCATTATGTTAGTTAATTTAATATATCTTTCAGCGGGTTTGATTTTAGGAGTGGCCTTAATTTATTTAATATATCGAAAGAAAGATAGTTTGTTGGCTGAGCATAAACCAAAAATTCAGGCCTTTGAAAATAATATCGCGGAATTAAAAGAGCAAATAGTCCAGAAGGATGAATCTATAAACAGTATCAGAAAAAATCTTGAAGAGGTTCAACAAGCAAAAACAGTTGCAGAAACTAGACTAGAAGAAGCGAATAAAAACATTGAAGATCAGAAAAAATTATTAGAGCGAGCAGAAGAAAAGATGGTCACAACTTTTCAAGCTCTATCAGGAGAGTCGTTAAAAAGTAACAATAAGGCTTTTATCGAGCTTGCAAAAGAAACGCTGGAGACTGTTCTTGGTAAAGCCAAAGGTGAATTTGGAGAGAAAGAGCAGTCGATAAAAAATATTGTTAGTTCGCTTGATCAAGCTTTAAAGAGATATGAACAACAGGTAAGTGAATTAGAAAAAAAACGGGCTTCAGATCAAGGAAGCTTAGAAAGCCAAATTAAATCCTTAATGAGTGCTAACCAACAATTACAAAAAGAAACAGGGAATTTAGTTACAGCATTAAGAAGACCTGAAGTAAGGGGGAGGTGGGGTGAAGTAACTCTTAAAAGAGTTGTTGAGTTGTCGGGGATGTCAGAACATTGTGATTTCATAGAGCAGGTTTCAGTTGCTACTGACGCAGGGCGTTTAAGACCAGATATGGTAGTGTGTTTGCCAGCAGACAGAGAAATCGTTATTGATAGCAAGGTGTCTTTGGATTCATTTATTGATGCTGTTTCTTCTGATGATGATAATCAAAGAAAAATACTTATTGAGAAACACGCTCAACAAGTTAGAACTCACATGAAAGCATTATCGGGTAAGAAATACTGGGATCAGTTTTCTAAAGCGCCAGAATTTGCTGTTATGTTTATGCCGGGAGAATCATTCCTTAGTGCAGCTCTTTCAGTTGATCATACTCTAATTGAAGATGGAATGGAAAATCGTGTGATAATTGCCACACCTACTACTCTTATCGCATTACTTCGTGCAGTTGCTTTTGGTTGGAGACAAGAACAGATAGCAAAACATGCACAAGAGATAGCGGCATTAGGCAAGGAAATTTATGATAGATTTCAGCCATTTTTAGAGCATATAAATAAAACTGGAGGCTATCTATCTCAAGCTACGGTGTCATTTAATAAAATGATTATGTCTCTTGAGAGACGTGTTATGATTAGCGTTAGAAAATTTAAAGAGCTAGGAGCTGCAGGAGATAAAGAATTACCTGAAATTCAGCCAGTCGAACAAGTACCTATGAAAACGCAAGCAGAAAAAGATATAGGAGTAGAAGAAAATAATAAGTAATATTGAACATCAGAGATTATTGATAGGGGGGCAGGCACAAAGTGACTGCTGGGGTTACCACTGATATATATATGAATATTATGTCCTTAAGATACGAAATAGGAGGTAAGAAATGCCCAACTTATTTTGGAAGAATATAAAAGGGAAAACGGTAAATGTGGTTGAAAGCCCCTTTAGGAGCGAAGAAGAATTTGAAAGCTATCTTTATCAGACCAAAGAAGTGTTTGGTGATATCTTCATATTAAAGCGTCAAATAAGAGCATCTTCTGGGCGTGATATACCAGATATGATTGGGATTGATAAGGAAAACAATGTTGTGATTATAGAGATGAAGAATGGCGAAGTAGATGAAAATATAATACCGCAGGTCTTAAGATACGCAATTTGGGCTGAGACTAACCCGGATTCTATAAAAGCTTTGTGGCTTGAATACAAAGACAAACCGGAAGATATAAGTATAAACTGGGATTCTTTAAATGTTAAAATAATTGTAATAGCGCCTTCTATTAAATTAAGTGTATTAAAAACAGTCAATAAGATTAATTATGAAGTCGAGATATTAAAAGTTAATAAATTTGCTGTAGAAAGAAACGAATTTATACTTGTTGATAAGCTTGAGCCAGAGATACCTAGGAATCAAAAAATTACTAGAGGCCGGGGTGTTTATGACAAAGATTTTTACTTAGAGAATTATAACAATAAAAGTGTAAAGGTATTTTTTCATACCATTAATAAAATTGAAAAATTAGTAAAAGAAAAAAAGTGGAAGTTGGATAAAAAGATTAATAAGGGATATGTTAGTTTTAAATATGGATTTCCAAATGTGTTCGGTATCACGTGGGTTGGGTCAAAAACATTTTGTGTTTTTTTTAAACTATCAAAAAATATAGCGAGCAAAGTTAAAATTTCTGGGATACAGCCATATCGATATGAAGAACAATGGAATCAAGTCTTATATAAGGTGGATGATAAGGATTATGATGTTTACAAATTAATGCCTCTATTCGAAGCATCTTATAAATATATAACCGGAGTTAAATAAATTTATTGGGGGCAGGCACAAAGTGACTATTGGGATTACCACTGCAGGGTGGGAATATAGAAAAAATGGCGAGTGCCCTTCGACTATACTTCGTTTCGCTCAGGACAGGCATACTCAAACCCTCTCCGCCTTCGTAAACGGCTTGAAACAAAAAGTGTTTTACCCTTCGACTCGCTATCGCTCGCTCAGGGTTAATTCGGTTACCACCTTACGTTACTTTTTTTGAGCTTGCGTTCGGTGAAGCCTCATTTAAAAAATTTTCTCGCCCAAAAATTCATCTCTCTCGGGAATACTCGGGATTTCGCTAAATATCTACATAAAGGTTCTCAAAAAGCTATTATTTATTCAAAAGTAACATATTTTAATAAAGGAATAAATCCATCTTGCCTTGAGAAATTTCAAAAAAATTTTCAGAATTTAGTCCCGGGGATCTTTCAGATTCCACGGGAGTGGCGAAAAATTATATTACGGATTTAATCCTTCTGGGCAGGCGCATCCCGAACCAGAGCATAGCTCGGTACGGGACGGGTGCCGGGCGTTGCGGATACTGCGCGAAGTCGAGGTAAAAGCCGACCGGCTGCGACTGCCCGGCGGGGAAATATTAATTATTAAAATTAGCTTGACATCCGTGGATTATTTGTATATAATTTTGTATATATGAGTAAGAATATTAAATTAACTCAAAAACAGGAAGATTTCTTTAATGTTTTAGCGGACTATATACGGCGGGAAAAGATTCCACCTACTAATCGGGAAATTCTAAAAATGATGGGGTTAAAGTCTCCGCGAAGTGTCGCGCAGTATTTAAAAGTTCTTGAGGAAGGGGGATATATACAGCATGGTAAAGGAGCTAGGAATATTAAAATCATTAAGTCGCCATATGATAACAGCGATTCAGTTAAAACAATCAAAGTCCCGATATTAGGTTATGTTCCCTGTGGAGCTCCTTTTCTGGCTGAAGAAAATATTGAAAGAAGCGTTGCGGTTTCTGAAAAAATAGCAAAACCGCCGTATAAATATTTTATGCTTAGGGCGGTGGGGGATAGCATGAACAAGGCTGGAATAAATGACGGGGATTTAGCTTTAGTAAGACAGCAAATGACGGCAAATAACGGTGATCTAGTAGTAGCTTTGATAGATGATGAAGCGACTATTAAACAGTTTCGTTTACACAAAGATCATATAACGCTAGAACCAAATTCAACTAATCCAGATCATTGTCCTATAGTTCTGGAAAGGGATTTCAGAATTCAGGGGATTGTAGTCAGGTCAATGCCGAAACTATAGCATCGGCGTAAACAGGAGGTATGAAGATGACAAAAGGAAAAGTAACACGAATTATTGATGGAGATACCTTTAAGGTTCAGGGAGGTAAGGCTATACGGCTTGCTAATGTAAGAGCCCCAGAATTAGGAACTAAGGGCGGAGCAAAAGCGAGGAATGAATTGAAAGAACGTATTGGAGGCAAAACTGTATCATACAATACAGTAGGTAAATCTTATGGGAGAGATGTTGCTAATGTAAAAGTTGCTGGCAAATCTGTTAATCAAGGCATGAGAAATAAAGGTTACACTAAGAAAGGTAAATAATTATGTATCCTTTTGCGGAAAGTGAGAAGTGGGTGCAAAAAGCAAAGGATTGCTATGAAGATGCGGATATACTTATTGATTATGGCAAGAAGCATGGCCCTGTATCAAAAATATATTATTCCGCATTTTCTTGCGCTAAAGCTCTTTTGACGTTGCATAAAATAAAAGCACTGAAGCATTCTTCTGTGATGAGTTTGTTTGGCAAGGTTTTAGTTAAAGAAAAAGGATTGGATAAAAAATTCGGAAGATTTCTTAACGAAACATTCAATAAAAGGAAAAATGCAGATTATGCCACTTCACCAAAAGAATTCAGCAGAAAAGAGCTAAAAGGGTTACTGAGAACATCGTCTGAGTTTATTCAGACAACTCAGGATTATATTGATGGGATGAATTTATCAAATGAAAGTGAGAGTGTAGCAGAGGTTCCGAAAGTTAAAACACTTGTAATCGTTAGTGTATAACTATAAGGCGTAAAATGGAATTTAATTAAGTAACGTCCTGTGTTAGAAGGAATAAATCCTGGACAGAAAAAAAGTAAAACCTTCGCAAAAAGAGCGAAGGTTTTTGTGTTTTAAAATGTAGTATTATAGTATAATATGCAGAAGGGAGGATGAATTATGGCTAACGGCGTAGAATTATTAGATATAAAACGAGCGAGTGAATGGGCGAGCCGTTATTTAAACAAGAACGTCACAGCTTCAAATGTTGCCTATTTGATCCAGTACGGAAGAGTTAAAAAATATGGCAGCAATAGTAATACTTTGGTAAAAAAACAAGAATTAATAGAATACTATAAGTCATATAATGGCAGAAGAGAGCGTTTGTGGAAGAATCAGTTAGGCAATGATTTAAATTGGGCTTTGTCATTCGATAATTATAAAGAAGCAGAAACAACTAAACATGTTCATAGATTGCATCCCTATAAAGGAAAATTTATCCCACAGCTTGTCGAATATTTTTTTGATAGCCATACCGATAAGTTCAAAAGAGATACTTGTTTTAAAAAAGGGGATATAGTGTTAGATCCTTTTTGTGGCAGCGGGACAGCACTTGTTCAGGCTAATGAGCTGGGAATGCATGCCATAGGCCTTGATATTTCTACATTCAATTCTTTAATTAGCAATGTAAAGGTTGGCAAACACGATTTATCCAAATTGCATGATGAGATAAAAATAATTACAGTAAAATTGAAACGATTTCTTGCTGATTGCCATATTGTAGAATTTGAAAACAAATTGCTTGCTAAACTATTTGAGTTTAATAACAAGTATTTCCCGTCTCCTGAATACAAATATAAAGTAAAAAATGGAATGATGGATAGTTTCAAATATGGGGCAGAGAAGGCAAAGCAGTTTTTGCCGATATTCCTGGAATTAGTTAGAGAGTATGATATACAAGTAAAAAATGGAAAAATAAATTCTTTTTTGGATAAATGGTATTTGAAAAATGTAAGAGATGAGATTGATTTTGTATTTGAGCTTGTTAAGAAGATTAAAGACGAAAAGATAAAAGAAGTGATTAGCGTAATTTTAAGCCGTACAATCCGCTCATGTCGTGCTACTACTCATGCAGATTTAGCTACACTAAAGGAGCCTGTAACTCAAACGTATTACTGTGCAAAACATGGAAAAATTTGTAAACCGTTGTTTTCAATTTTAAATTGGTGGGAAAGATACAGTGTGGATACGATTAACCGGTTTAGGCAATTTGAGAGGATAAAAACGGATACTTGCCAGATTTGTTTAACTGGAGATGCAAGGAGGATTGATATTTTTGAAGCTCTAAAAAAGAAAAATGAAGATTTTAATAAAATTGCGAGCAAGCAGAAAATCAAAGGAATCTTTTCAAGTCCTCCTTATGTAGGGTTGATCAATTATCACGAACAACATGCTTATGCTTACGATTTGTTTGGATATAAAAGGCAAGATGATTTGGAAATAGGTCCGCTGTTTAAAGGCCAAGGGAAAGAGGCAAGAGAGTCCTATATACAAGGGATAGCAGATGTGCTTAATAATTGCAAGAGATTTTTAATAAAAGACTCTGATATATTTCTAGTCGCAAATGATAAATATGGCATGTATCCTTTTATCGCAAAAAAAGCTGATATGGAGATTGTTAAGCAGTATAAACGGCCTGTATTAAACAGGACAGAAAAAGATAAATCTGCTTATGCGGAAACAATTTTTCATCTAAAAGCAAAATAACATTAGGGTAAAAATTGTATGGGACTATCTAAAAAACAGATACAAGAAGTTGAGAATGTTCTCAAAAATGGGTTGCGCAATAAATTTAAAAGATATAATCCTGAGCCAGCCGTCATGCCGTTTCATACCAGGTTATTAGGAAAGGATCGATTAGCTTTATTTTCTTTTATTCATTCATTGAATACTAATTTTGGAACAAGTATTTTTGAGCCTGTAGCTTTAGCTCTTGCAAAAACTAAATTCAAAAAAGCAAAATCTCAGGAGATTGCGGGTGATCACATAAGTGAAGCTTCTCAATTTGTGATCCAAAAAATAATGGATAACTTAACAGCAGCAAATTCAAAGCCTGATAAGAAAAAAGAAATAGAAATGATTAGAAAAGTGGCACAGAAGGGCAATATGCGGAAAGTTAAACCAACAAAAGTAGATGTTTTTCTTGAAGATAATACAGGCGAAATTTTTCTATTCGATATAAAGACGGCAAAGCCAAATAAAGGTGCATTTAAAGAGTTTAAGCGGACATTGCTTGAGTGGGTTGCTGTTACATTGGCAAATGATCCTAAGGCAAAAGTTAATACTATTATAGCTATTCCCTATAATCCTTATGAGCCTAAACCATATAGTAGATGGACTATGGCCGGGATGTTGGATTTAGAAAATGAACTTAAGGTTGCAGATGAATTCTGGGATTTTCTTGGAGGGAAAGGAACATATCAAGATTTATTAGATGCTTTTGAAAGAGTAGGGATAGAGTTAAGACCAGAGATAGATAAATATTTTAAGAAATTTAAAAGATAACAATATATTTGTTGCTTAATCATTTCTGAAATAGCTACAACGCTAAAATGTTGCGTGGATGTATTTCCGGAAGATTTAGAGTAAGTGGCAGAGGTGTTAGTGGGAAAATAGGGGAACGATGGAAATGGAGAATAGAGAGTTGAAAGAATATATGTTGAAAGAAATTGAGATAATCCAAAATATTATAAAGCGGATGGCATATAATTCTTTCATGATTAAAGGTTGGGCTATAACACTTGTGGTCGTAACTTTATTATTAAAGGGGAGCAGATATCAAGTTTGGATTGCCTTCATCCCTTTGCTGGTTTTTTGGTTTTTGGATGCTTATTTTCTATGGCAGGAACAGTTGTACAGAGAATTATATAAATGGGTGATCGAAAACAGATTAAAGACAAATGAATATTTATTTGATATGAACGCTTACAGATTTAAAAACAAAGTGCAGTCAAAAGTAAGAATTATGTTTTCTATAACTCTTGGGTGTCTCTATGGCTCCATAGCAATTTTAATTGTTATTTATGCGTTAATAATATTTCTTACCACAAAAGGAGGTTGTTAATATGACAAGAAGGGTATTTTTTAGTTTCAATTATAATAAAGATGTATGGAGGGTGAATCAAATACGTAGTATGCCGAACATTATTGGTTCTGCAGCAGCTGGATTTCATGACGCTTCATTATGGGAAGAAGCTAAGAAGAAGGGGGATGCGGCAATAAAAAAGCTTATTGATAAGGGTCTTGAGAATACCTCTGTTACAGTTGTATGTGTAACATATGGGATAGCTGTTAGAAAATATATTAATTATGAGATTGACCAATCCCTAAAACGAAGGAATGGATTGCTTGGGATTCAAATAGATCATTTAAAAGATCACGCTGGTAATATTACGTCACCAGGGAGCATTCCTTCTCAAATTGAAAAAGCAGGCTTTAAAGCATACAAATATGTTAATAAAGAACGTTTAGCGGTTTGGATAGAGCAAGCCGCTAAATTAGCAGGTAAATAATACCAGAACAGGAATGTCATAAAAGTAATAGTTTTGCGCGTTGGGAAGGATATAAAAACGAGCGTAAAATAAGGAAAAAATAATAAGAATTTTTTATGGGGAAGCTGGTTTGGCGCGCAGGGAGCGAAATCCCGCCAAGGCGGGATAGAGCCCGAGCAGACGAAACTGCTGGGCGGTCGGGGGATAGTTGAAGGGGTGTTTCACCTGGTAAGGTGGAACATAGGCTGACGATGGCGCCTGTTTGAGGAGGGCTTTCAACATTCCTTATTTCTTTTTCGCCGCCAAGATGGATTTATTCCTTTATTAAAAACAATAGATAAGGGGACGTTTATGCAAATATGCATTAACAAAGAAAAATGATAAACGTCAATTATTTTTCCGATTTTTAACCCATCTATTTTCTTTTTTTTTGACAGGATGAACCCCGTAAACTCATGGAATTTATCCTGAGTATCCTCAAAGGATTCGTATGGGGCAGGCAGGATTTGCATGATTATTATAGTAGGGACAGGCCTAAGGCCTGTCCGTTATTTAATTTAATCCGGTTAATCAAAATTGTTTTTTAATAGAACAGCCTATAGGATTGACAGGATTTTTCTAAGATATTCTGAATATTTATTTATTGGATTACCATGATTTTTTTATCCGGTTCATCCGGTTCATCCGGTTAATCCTGTCTAAATTCTTCTTTTTTCTTTGTGTTCTTCGTGCCCTTGTGGTAAAATTCTTTTCTATTTTCTGCAATCTATAGTTCAATTTTTCTCTTCGTTTCTCGTCTTTCGTCCCTCGTTCCCCCTGTGTTCATCTGTGAACTTTCATGTTTTTATCAACGTCCCTACTACTAGGGGGGGGTAATAATCTATCTTTTTATTCCCGTTCATAGGAACAGTTTTATTTGACACTGAGAGAGATTAAAGATATGATAAATGTCAATATGGGGGATATGAAAAAATGAATGTTTTTCCCGGGTGTGATTTAAATAAAACAAAGGAGTGATTATTTATGACTTTAAACGAAATTAATGAGAAGTTTAATCATTTGGAAATTTCTGAAAAGAGGGATATGAGCGATGATTATACTGAACTGGTCTTTTACACTAAAGATTTGGATGAATGGAATAAGATATTTATTGATACTCTGGGGCCGGCGATAAAACCCCCGGGAATAAAAGCTAGCGATAATGATATGGCTTTAACCAGGGATTACGGCGGCATTCAGGACAATCAGACATTATTTAAAAAAGAGTTCGAAAGTGTTGTTATTATCGCGATGTTATGGCCTTGGCAGGATAATGAGCATATAACTTTAAAAATGGCTCTTTTAAAAGAATAGTAGATTATGAATTTGTATCTAGCGGTTATTTTAGTTATTTTAATCGGGGAATACATTTTAAATTTAATCGTTGAAAGGTTAAATTTAGGCTGTGTTTCCGAAGTTTTACCGGAAGAGTTTGAAGGTTATTATGATGCCGCCAAATATAAAAAAGCGCAGAATTATTTAAGAGAAAAAACAAATTTTTTCTTAGTCAAAGACACGATTTTTACCTTAATCATCATAATTTTTATCCTCGCCGGCGGGTTCAATTTTATTGATTCTCTCGCGAGGAATTTTAATTTTGGGCCTATTCTTACCGGCTTAATCTTTGCCGGGATAGTAATACTCGCTTCTCAACTGCTTAGTATGCCTTTGTCAGCTTATCATACTTTTGTTCTTGAAGCTAAATATGGTTTTAACAAAACTACTGTTAAAACCTTTATCTTAGATATATTGAAGAGTTGGCTCTTAATGATTGTTATCGGCGGACTATCTTTTTCGGCTGTTTTGTGGTTTTTCGCGAGAACAGGGAACTGGGCTTGGATTTACTGTTGGGGAGGTATAACCCTGTTTCAATTATTTTTAACCTTTATTGCTCCGGTAGTAATCCTTCCGATGTTTAATAAATTTATTCCTTTAGAGGACGGTGAATTAAAAGAAGCTATTGAAGGGTATGCTGATTCGCGGAATTTCAAACTTAAAGGGATTTTTAAGATAGACGCCTCCCGGCGTTCCACCAAATCGAACGCTTTCTTTACCGGCTTTGGTAAATACCGGCGGATTGCCCTGTTTGATACTCTTATAGAAAAACATACGGTTGATGAATTAGTCTCTGTGCTCGCGCATGAGATAGGGCATTACAAGAAAAAACATATTATTCAGGGTATGGTTATTTCAATCATTACTACGGGATTTATGTTTTTTATTCTTTCTTTTTTTATAAATAATCCGGGGTTGTTTACCGCGTTTAAGATGGAACAAATCTCCATTTACGCGAGTTTATTATTTTTCGGATTTCTCTACAGCCCTATTAGTATGATTTTTTCCCTTATGAGCACTATCCTTTCCCGGAAGAATGAGTATGAGGCTGACGATTACGCGGTTTCAACCTACAATAAAGCCGAGGCTTTTATTCTTGCCTTAAAAAAGTTGAGCGTGGATAATTTAGCAAACTTAACCCCGCATCCTCTAAAAGTGTTTTTAGAATACAGCCACCCTCCGGTATTGAAAAGAATCGAGGCTATAAGAAAAATAGAATTACCCATTTCAACTTCTTCTTAAAACCCCATTGTGAATATTTAACAATTTTATTTAACCACCGATTGAGCTGATTAACGCGGATTATTTTTTAACCACAAAGACCTCAGAGAAAATTAAAGAATGAACCTTATTCACTTTGTGTGCTTTGTGTGGTTGATATCCGTGAAGCATTATTTCTGTGTTCATCTGTGTTTATCTGTGGTTTTTTTCTTCTATCGGCGTATTCAGCGGTTAATTATTCTTTATAACTACCGAACTATCCGAAGTAAATATCTACTTTCCTATTTTCTGATATTTATATCGTATCCGAGCATCTAGTATCGAGGATCAAGCATCTAATAAATAAACCTTTCTGACCAATCTCCCTGATAAAACCGGTTTTTACAATTTTTTTACAATCATTTTACACCCCGGTGACAATTCATTTTTGTATTCATGGTATTCTTAGGCTGGAAGGAGAAAAGATATGGCGAAGGCGGATAAAATAAGAAGGAGGAGTAAGATGAAAAGGATAATTTTTGCACTCAGTGTTATAGTTGGTTTTATTGTGTTTAATCCTGGTTTCCCTGGGCAAACAAACGTTTTTGCCGGCGACTCATTAGTTGGCCCGGATTATCCTGCTTATTCGGTATTGGAAGCTGTTTATGATTGTAAGGTAGAGGAAGAGATAGTTTATGGCCGGGTTAAGTACAAAATCAGGGTATGGGATACAAAAACTGTGGGTATCCCTGTGTTACCGGAAGATATCGCTATAAATAAAGCTGATTTGCCGAAAAATGTCTTGTTATCCGTAAATAAAGGCTGGTATCGGCTTATGTTCGCGAAAGAGGGAGAATATAATATAAGCATAGATTTTACGTCTAAAGTAAAGCGGGCTGAAAACAAAAATGTTTTTGTCTTAAAACCTTCGGGAGCGGTAGTCTCTAAGCTGAATCTTATTATTCCCGGGACGAATCTGGATGTAGAAGTGGAGCCGTCTCTTAGTGTGGAAATCAAAGAAGTACAAAATAAGAATACTCAACTTCATGCTTTTTTAGGAACTACTAAAGAACTTAGGGTAAGATGGTCTTCTAAACCTCAAACTTCGGCCGCGGTAAAACCCGTGTTCTTTTCAGAGAATAATACCTTAATGGTTATTTCTCCGGGAATTATAAGAACTACCTCAATATTGAATTATAGAATTATGCAGGGTAAACTTTCTAAATTGACAATAGATTTGTCTGCCGCGATTAATCTTCTTGCCGTAAAAGGTAAAGATATACAAAGTTGGGATTTGAATCAGAAAGACGGCAGGCAGATCCTGGAGGTTGAATTATCAGAAGAAATGTCAGATGAATATGAATTAACCCTGGAAATGGAAGAGGCAAAAAAAGAAACCACCGGAACACATGATTTATCGCGGATAACTACCTTGGGTGCCAGGAGACAGAGCGGTTACATCGCGATTAGAGTAAAGGGCGATCTTAAATTGCAACCCGGGCAAAGAGAGGGAGTAAGTCAGATTGATGTTGCTCAGCTTCCCGAAAGAATAAAAAGAGCTGCGGAAAATGATGTCTCTTTTGCCTACAGGTATTTAAAACAACCTGTCAGTTTAAGTTTAAACATAGAGAAAATTAAACCGGAGATCATTACCAGAAACAATGTTTTTCTTCATGTGGATGAAGACTTAATGAAGTTAGCTGTGTTTATTGATTATGATATCCGCAAAGTGGGTGTTTTTAATTTAGATTTAGAACTCCCCGTAGATTTCACTTTAATAGATGTTGAAGGCAAAGGAGTAGAGGATTGGACCCTTACAAAAGAGAGTAGACACCAATTGTTAGGAATCAGGTTAAAAAATAAAGTTTCGGGTGAATATCAACTTTTAATAAAAATGGAGAAGCCGTTAAATGATGTATTCTCGGGCTTAGAAGTCCCCGTGATAAAAGTTCGGGGAGTGAAGAAAGAAATAGGGTATATAGGTATTAGCAGTGCGAGTAACATTAAGTTAATTACTGAAACCAGGGAAAATCTTGCCGAGGTCGATATAAGTAAACTTATTATTCCACCGGAAGGCATCTCTGTTCAGCCTCTGTTGGCTTACAAATATATAGAATTCCCTTACAAATTGAAGTTGTCCGCACAAGCGGTTGACCCCAGAGTTACAAGTGAGGTATTTACTTTTATGTCAGTAGAAGAAGGGCTTTTGCTTATTGATTCGGCAATAACCTATAACATCCTTTACACAGGGGTAGATGAATTTACTATTGCCTTTCCTGAAGATACTCAGGTTGTGGATATAAGCGGCAGAAATATAAAGTCAAAAGAGGAATCCATCCGTGAAAGGAGCTTTGAGGGAAAAAAAGTTAAAGAAAAAGTGTGGAAAATCCGGCTTCATTCCAGAATAAAAGGGACATACAATCTTTACTGTTCTTATGAGAAGCCGGTAAATGAGACTGACGGAACTATAGATTTACCTAAATTGCGGGTTTTGGATGTACAGAGAGAAACCGGTTATTGGTGTCTTGGTTCAAGGGCTAATGCTGAGATTAAAACTAACTTTGTTGTTGGGGCTGCGCCTATTGATATAGAGGAACTTCCTAAAGATAAAGCCGGAGGCATAGATGTTTCTCTATTATTAGCCTTTAAATACGTAAGACAGCCTTATAGTATCAGTATTGATGTTAAAAGGCATCAAGAGGTTTCGGTTTTGGTAGCTATGGTTGAGTCCGCGGATATTACTACTTTACTTACTTGCGAAGGCAGGATTATCGTTAATGCCCGTTATATGATAAAAAACAGGCAGAAACAGTATTTAGATATTTCCTTACCGGAGAATGCTAATATCTGGGGTGCTTTTGTAAACAATAAGCCGGTAAAGCCCAGCAGGACTAAAGAAGGGAAAATCGTAATTCCTTTAGAGAAATCCAGGTATGGGAATAATGCCTTTCCCGTAGAAATAATCTATGAGGCTAAGCAATCGGCGCTTAAACTTTTCGGCAGGTTAAATATGGTTCAGCCTCGTTTGGATATACCCGCGGCTAATATTACCTGTAGACTTTATTTACCCGAGGAATTCAGTTATACCGGATTTACGGGAAATATAAAAATCGATAAGGGTAAAAAGATTGCGCGCATAAGGCATTATCCCTCAGGAAGCATTAATAATTATGACGCAGTTAGGTCTGTTAGCGGGCTAAATGACATAATGACGGTAGGAGAAGAGAAGGAGTTTTTTCAGAGACAGCAGGAACAACAGGATAAAGATTTCCTGTTTAATCTTAGATCTCAAGTCGCCAGATACCAGAAGTACGCGGTTAAGAACAAACTCAATGAGGGGCAGGCTTTATCTAAGAAAGGAATTAACCAGGGCAAGCTTGTGGGCGCTTTACCTATCCGGGTTTCTATCCCTACAGGCGGCAAACTATATACTTTCCGGAAATTGTTTTCCAGTAACGAAGAGATTACTATTAATATTATTTACTCAAAAGGTCTATCGGCAAAGTTGCTTTTCCTTGCAGGGATTATTTCCGGTTTAATAGTTAGTGTTAAAGTTGTTTCTAAATATAGGAAGGACGAGGTATCTTTAGATAAGTCTCAGACAGAAAAAGGCAATAATAACCAGGAATAAAAGGAGGTGCAAGATGAAAAAAATGATGAGTTTGATGTTGAGCATTATCATGGCACTAGTAGTGAATACTACAGGTTTAGAAAAAGCTTGTGCTCAAAAGAAAGAAAGTGTTAAAGAATTGGTTGAATCCTTAGAGGTAGGGGAGCCGGTATATTATGAGAATTTAACCATAATTCCTATTTATATCTCCCGGGTTAAAGATCAAACCCGTTACACTACGCTTGAGGGAGCATTAAAGAATAAGTGGCTTGGAATTGCCGAATTGGAAGGCGGCCATGTCCCTCAGGTAAAATTGACCAACCGTTCCAACAAGTATATTTATATAATGGGAGGAGAGATCCTTAGCGGATGTAAACAGGATAGAATTATAGGCAGAGATATATTGCTTGGTCCCAAAAGTAAGAATGTTTTAGCACCGGTATATTGTGTGGAGCAGGGAAGATGGGCCTATCAGTCAAATGAATTTTATAGCAAAGCGAATTTGGGAACGCACGAATTACGCGCGGAAGCTCAAATCGCCCGGGGCGCGTCGCAGACAAAGATTTGGGACAAGGTTTCACAGTTGAACCGGAGAATGAAAGTGAATTCCAAAACAGACGCTTACCAGGAAGTTTATGAGAGAAATGAAGTAAAAGAGAAGATGGTATCATTTAAACGGGAATTTCAGAATATCCCTCAGTTGCATAATGATACAGTAGGTATTGTCGTTGGTGTAGGTAAAGAAATTGTAAGCGTGGATATTTTTGCTAATCCTTATCTTTTCGAAAAGATGTGGCCAAAGTTATTGAAATCGTCTACTCTTTCAGCAATAGGGAGTCATGAACCCGGGGTTATTACCCAAAGAGCAGCAGCGAAATTTTTGAGCGGGTTGCATTATAAAAAATATAAACAGAATTCAGCAATTGATTTAGGAATTGAATTTTGCGCGGTTGACAATGAGGCAAATATCAATGCTCTCGTATATAGAAATATTGTTATCCATCTTTCGGCATTTCCCCAGGAAGGTAAAGGTACCAGAGGCAGGAAGGAGAAGGATACCGAACGCAGAATTCCGGTAATGAAAAGGCAAAGATAAAAAGGCCGCCCCTAATGGTACAAATCAGGTCTGACTTGATTTGTACCATTAGGGGGACTTGAAAAAAGACCGGGGGAGTGTGATAATAAAGTCAACAGAAAGGATGTCTGTTAATCAGGTATTTTCCCGATGAAAGAGAAGATATGAAAAGATACAAGTTAACTTCTTATTTAGGGATATTCTTTATTGGGGCTGTAGTTATTCCCAGTGTGATTCTGGGGCTTATTGCTCTCAGGGCTGTTAATCGTGAAGAAGCTTATATTGAGAAACAATTAGAAGTGACTCTTTTAGCGGAAGTTACTCACGTTACATTATTGGTTAAGACAGTGTTAAAAGATGTTGAGGCAGAATTGAGCAGGACTGTTGAGGTTCCTCAAGATGACAATTTCGCGGAGCCTTTTTTTCAATGGAAACAGCAATCTCCTCTTGTAGAAATTCCCTTTTTATTATCATCTACCCATGATATTCTCTGGCCGGGTTCCAATAAGGGTACGACCGGCGAAGAAATATCTTTTCTTGACCGGAACCGGGACTTTTTAAGTAACCGGAAAGAAATACCGGTATATCAGAATATCGCGGTTGTATACAAAGATGAAATCATGGATGCTATAAATGAACCGCAATCATGGTCAGTACAGGGAAGGATACCGCGGGAAAAAAATGATCTTTTGGTTGAAGGCGCGAATCAAGAGGGTTTTTTGTTTTCATCTTTACCTTCGCAGGAAAGCCAGATTCCTGAGGATAAAAGAACAGGGATAAATTCTTATAGCGAAATACAAAGTGCTAAGCAGGCAGTAAGTCAGTTTGAGCAGAGCGAACCGGTTAGAAAAAGAGTGTATGAACAAGCAAAAGAAAAGGGGAAGGAAATTCTTTCCCGGACAGTGAGAATATCAAAGATGAATCTTAGAGCCGGTTCCGGGGATAAGCAGGATCTTAAAGAAGAAGAGTCTATTTTTATCGCTGAACCGTCAAATTTCAGCCGGATTATTGCCGGAAAAAAAACAGGGATTATCCCGCGTTTTATTGATAATGAATTGAGCCTTCTTTTCTGGAAAAAAGACGAAAACGGCCGTATCGTAGGATGTGTAATAAACCAAAGGAGTTTTAGAGAAAAGCTTTTAAGTGTACTCCCGAACATTTATTCTTCGGTAAGGATACTTACTATTCTTGATGAAAACGGAATACCGCTCCTGACTCCCCAAGGTATTAAAATCCGTGATTGGCGCAGGCCTTTCGTTGCCAGGGAAATTAGTGAAATATTGCCCCGTTGGGAAATCGCGGTTTATCTTAGCGATCCTAATTTTATATCATCAAAAGCGCGGGGTATGGCTGTAATTATGTGGACTCTTATATGTATTTTATTTGTTTCTATAGTTAGTGGAGGGATATTGGTATTGAAATCATTATATAGTGAGATTACTTTAGCCCAGCAAAAAACAACTTTTGTAGCTAATGTGTCGCATGAATTGAAAACACCCTTAACTTCCATACGTATGTTCACGGAGATGCTTAAAGAGCAGCGCCAGCCCGATGAGAATAAAAGAAAGAAGTATTTTGATATTATGGTTTCGGAAACCGAACGGCTTACCCGTCTTATTAACAATGTTCTTGATTTCTCCCGCAGAGGGCAGGGCAAAAGAAAGTATACTTTTAGAAAGCTTGATATTATTCATTTATGCGAAGAGATTATCGAGAGCCAGAAGGTAAGGTTTGAACATGACGGATTCCAAATAAGTCTTAGGCGGCATCCCGGCAGTGTAATGATTAATGCCGATGAAGAAGCGATAAAACAGGCGGTATTGAATCTTCTTTCTAATGCCGAAAAGTATTCCGGCGATATAAAGAAAATAGATTTTGAGATTATTTCTGAACAAGAATATGTGTTTGTTAATATAAAAGATAGAGGAATCGGAGTGCCTGCTCAGGATGCGATAAATATATTTAAAGAGTTTTACCGGGTGGATGATAGCTTAACCTCGAGAGTAAGAGGATCCGGGTTAGGACTTACTATAGCCAAGCAGATTATCTGTGATCATGGCGGAGATATATTGTATTTTTCGCGGGAGGATGGCGGAAGTATTTTTCAGATAAAGCTGCCGATAGAGGAGTGAATAATGAAACAGAAAATACTTATTGTAGAGGATGAACCGGCTATTTTGACCGGGCTTATTGATTTGTTTACCGGCGAAGGATTCAAGGTGAGTTTTGCCAAAGACGGGGTAGCCGCTCTTGATTTATATAACAAAGAAAAGCCGGATTTAGTTTTGTTGGATATTATGATTCCCGAAAAAAGCGGTTATGATGTATGTAAAGAAATACGCAGGAAAGATCATTTGACACCTATTTTAATACTTACTGCTAAGGGAGAGGAAGTGGATAAAGTCGTTGGGCTTGAAATTGGAGCTGATGATTATATTGTTAAACCTTTTGGAGTTAAGGAGTTACTCGCCCGGGTGAGAGCGGCGTTGCGGCGGATAAATGTTAAATCAGAAAAGAAAGACGACACCCCTATAATTTTTGCTGATGTTCATATTGATCCCAAGACTTTAAGCGGCCGTAAAAGAAAAAAGCAGTTTCTAGTTACCTTAAGAGAGATCCAGTTGTTACGGTTATTCCTGGAGCATGACCGTGAAGTTGTTGACCGGCCTACTATACTCGATGAAATATGGGGTATAAAGTATGAAGGTACAACCCGGACTCTTGATCAACATATTGCCAAACTCCGGCAAAAGATTGAAGATGACCCTTCTAAGCCGAGATATATCATTACTGTTCATAGCGTGGGTTACCGGTTTTCCTCAAACCCGGAGAGCTAAAAAGGAGTTTTCCCCGGGATATTTAAAACTGCCTTTTCTAACTATATATCCCTTATAAAATAAGAACATTATATAGTCTTTCAAATCGTGCGAAATACCTATGGCAAAAAATATATTGATTTTTTCGTTCAATTTATTATAATAACGGTTTTCATTTGTTTGTTAGAAATTTGAGGATGAGGAGCCGGAAGTAGATTTGGTTCTGTTTGTCTCGGTAGAGAATTAGAAAGCTATCCCTATAAGTTTTTGGTGAAGACAATAATAAACGGAGTGTGATAAAAATGGGTCGTGTAATCAGTTTGGCAAAAATGAGGAATATAGGTATTATGGCGCATATTGACGCCGGTAAAACTACTTTAACCGAAAGAATTTTGTTTTATACCGGCCGTTCCCATAAGATGGGGGAAGTGCATGACGGGAAGGCGCAGATGGATTGGATGAAACAGGAACAGGAAAGAGGTATTACCATTACTTCAGCGGCAACGACCTGTTATTGGAAAGAGCATAGAGTTAATATTATAGACACTCCCGGGCATGTTGATTTTACAGTAGAGGTTGAGAGAAGCCTTCGTGTTCTTGACGGAGCAGTAGCTATTTTTTGCGCAGTAGGTGGGGTAGAGCCTCAATCAGAGACTGTATGGCGCCAGTCTGATAAGTACAAGGTTCCCAAAATAGCCTTTATCAATAAGATGGATCGTGTCGGCGCGGATTTTTTCGGAGTCATGAAAAGTATTGAAATAGAATTGGGCGCGAATGTGATTCCTTTACAGATTCCTATCGGAGCGGAAGAGAAATTCAGAGGGATTATCGATCTTATAGAGATGAAAGCCTATATTTACGATGATGAATCGATGGGTAAGAATTTTCATGTTGAGGATATTCCTGAAGAATATAAAGAGGTTGCTAAGGAATATCATCATATTATGGTTGAGAAAGCGGTGGAGCTTGAGGATTCTCTTATGGAGAAATATTTGGAATCGGAAGATATCATAACCCGGGAAGAATTGATAGGCGCGATTCGTAAGGGTACAGTCGGAAATAAGATCGTTCCTGCTTTATGCGGTTCAGCATTCAGGAATAAGGGAGTTCAGAGGCTTTTGGATGCGATAGTGTTATATCTTCCTTCACCTTTGGATTTGCCTCCTGTGGAAGGAGTTGACCCTAAAGATCATGAGAAGATTATCAAAAGACAAGTAGATGATAATGAGCCTTTTTCCGCGCTTGCTTTTAAAGTCCAGGCAGATCCGCATATGGGGAAATTAGTGTATTTCCGGGTATATTCCGGAGTAATCGAAGCCGGTTCTTATGTGTTTAACGTTACCAAGGATAGGAAAGAGAGGGTAGGTAGAATTTTACAGATGCACGCGAATCAAAGAGAAAGCCGGCCGGTTATTTATACCGGGGATATCGCCGCGGCCATAGGTTTTGATCATACGGTTACAGGAGATACTTTAGCCGCCTTGGATAGCTCTATATTGCTTGAAGCTATTGAATTCCCTGCTCCGGTAATGTCAATCAGCATTAAGCCTCAGAGCCGGACCGATCAGGATAAGTTGACTAAAGGATTGATCAAACTCGCTGAGGAAGATCCGACTTTTACCGTACGCACAGATAAGGAGACGGAAGAAACGATTATTTCAGGTATGGGAGAGTTACATCTTGAAATTATTGTTGATAGATTAAAACATGAGTTTAGTGTTGAGGCGATTGTGGGTAAGCCTAAAGTGGCATATAAGGAAACAATATTGAATTCCCTTATAGAAGATTATAAACACTCGAAACAAACCGGTGGGAGGGGACAATACGGCCATGTGGTGATGGAGATTTCTCCTAATCGTCCCGGACAGGGATTCGAGTTCAAAAACAGCATTAAAGGAGGCGCTATCCCTAAGGAATATATTCCCGCGATCGAAAAGGGGATTATCGGTATTATGCAGAGAGGTATATATGCGGGTTATCCGGTGGTTGATGTAAAAGTTGATATTGTTGACGGATCTTATCATGATGTGGATTCTTCTGAGCTTGCTTTTAAAATCACGGCTGCTGAATGTTTTAAAAAAGCTTTCATGAGAGGTGTTCCGGTGTTGTTAGAGCCTCATATGTCTCTTGAAATTACTACGCCTGAAGAGTATGTAGGAGGTGTGGTTGGCAATATTTGTTCCCGTAGAGGTAAAGTATTAGGTATTGAACCAAAGGCTACTCATCAGGTTATTTCTGCTGAAGCCCCTCTTTCTGAAATGTTTGGGTATGCTACAACTTTGAGGTCCTTAAGCAGCGGCAGAGCCGCGTATTCTATGCATTTCGAAAAATATGTAGAAGTACCGTTTGAGATCGCCGAGAAAATTATAGAAGAAAAGAAAAAAAACGGGAAAAAATAATTTTCAGTTTTTATTCTCCTTCCGCCGCTTAAGGCGGATTGGAATTTCATCCCTTCCCGGGTAAACTCACCATTTTTTTAATTTTTTCCTGTTATTCCCCCGCCAGGAATCTTGACAAAAGGCTATTTTAAAGATAAATTAGAACTTAGCCTGAATATATAAATAGAGGTAAACCTAAAAAAACAGGATGAAGATAAGCGAAATTCTTA
>JAGLUN010000034.1 GCA_023134705.1 Candidatus Omnitrophota bacterium
ATGGTATAGGAAAGTATACCCTTGCGGGCACAGGTAAAACTTTCCTAACCACTGAAAAATTCTTAAAAGTTGTCGCGAAGCGATTTTCTTGAATGCATTTTTCCGGTTAGTGCAAATTGGCTGCGCGGATTGGATTAAATACCAGGATGGAAACCCAATATATAACTTTAGAAACAAAGGGTAATGGAGACATCATTGATATCACTCATTATTTAGAAAGGGTCGTAACCAAAGTTAACTTAGAAGACGGGATCCTTTTTTTAAATGTGATTGGTTCAACCGCTGCTCTCACTACAATGGAGTATGAGCCCGGACTGATAAAAGATTTAAAGAATATCTTAGAAGAATTGATCCCTTATCGTCAAGATTATGCCCATAATTTTGCCTGGGATGATGATAACGGCCATTCCCATTTAAGGAGCTCGTTTATTAAAACTAATTTTTTTGTTCCGGTAACCAAAGGCAAATTGGATTTAGGAACCTGGCAGCAGGTAATTTTAATTGATTTTGATACTTGCCCGCGCCAGAGAAAAATTGTTGTAAAGGTTTTCTCGTAATGGATGAAATAGACCTGGACACTTTAGCTTTAGTTTTTCTTGATGTGGAAACAACCGGTTTGGAGCCGCAAAAAGGGGATGCTGTGTGCGAAATAGGAGCAGCTAAATTTAAGGGAGATAAATTAATCGGTAAATTCCATACTCTTATTAATCCTGGAAGAAGTATCCCTCCGAATACCAGTTCCATCCATAATATTTACGATGAAGATGTAAAAGATGCCCCTTGTTTTAATGTTATTGCCGATAAACTTCTTTTATTTTTAGAAAACTCTATACTTTTAGGATACAATGTCGGATTTGATTTGGAGTTTTTAAACTCTGAGCTTAAAAAAATAAACTATCCGGGAATTGAAATGCCCGTGCTGGATATATTAGCTATGTCAAGAAGAACTTTTTCCGATCTACCGCGTTACAATTTGAAGTCCATAGCGAGGCATTTAGAAATAGAGACACAGGACCTTCACCGGGCTTTAAATGATAGTTTAGCTTGCCGGGAAATATTTTTGAAAATACAGGATATCCTAAAAAATGAGGGGATAACCGCGATGAAAGAGTTATTAACTCTTTACGGATTCAACAACCAATTTTTAAAAAAACTTCAAGAGTCCAAAATAGCGCAATTAAGAAAAGGTATCAAGGACAATTCGGCCTTAAAAATTAGTTATCTTTTTTACAATAATAAACGGCATATATTTGTATTTAAGCCGCAGACATTTATTGACCACGAAGATCCTTTTCTTCTGGGTATAAATCTAAAGACCCAAGCCCTCACAAAATTAAGCCTAAACCGTATTTTAAACATAGAAGTTGTTAATAGGAAAAAGATGGGAGAAAAATAGATTGAGTAAGGAGTTTTTTATCCTTTGGCTTGCATTGCAAGAGCGGTGTGTGTTAAAATGAACAAAAATAAAGGAGGTAATAAAATAATTTAACTGAAGGTTATTGTAACAGCAATTAGTTTTAACCTTTAGGAATGGTAATATTATAGAGCAAATTAAGTGAAGAAAGAACTATATAAGGAGGTAATATGGATGATATTTTAGAAATTTTGGAGAATAACGCCCGTATCGAAATTGAACATTTGGCAAAGTTAACCAGAAAAAGAGGAGAAGAAGTAAAGAAAATGATAAAGAATTATGAGAAGAGAGGTGTTATCGTAAAATATAAAACGGTAATAAATAAAAGCCGTTTACGGGACGAAAGATCAGTTTTTGCTCTTATTGAGGTAAGAGTTACTCCTCAAAAAGATGTTGGTTTCGATAGTATCGCCCAGAGAATTTATCGGTTTCCTGAAGTAAGAAGTTGTTATCTTTTATCAGGGACTTATGATTTGCTTTTGTTTTTAGAAGGAAAGGACATCCAGGAAATAGCCAATTTTGTTTCAGAAAAGCTAGCTCCTTTAAGCAGCGTTAAAGGGACAACTTCTCATTTTATGCTTAAGAAATATAAAGAGGACGGGGTTATCCTGGTTAAAGACGGGAAGAATAAACGTTTGGCAGTTACTTATTAGTTTGAAATTAGGGTAGAGTAAGCATTCCTTATTTCGCTGCATAGGAAAGTATATCATATAGAATGAGATACTTCCTTTGCAGATAATTTTCTGCCGTACTGCGTAAGTGGAAAAATAAAAATTTCATAGAGGGGGCTATAAAGGAAAACTGGTTTTGCCAATTTCATCCTCAGTTATTTCTGATAGCTGGTTAGATATACCTTGAGTGTAGAGATACCCGTAGTTTGCCGGGAGGAGATTCATTATGGTTTCAAAACGAGTAAAAAAAGTTTCTCATTCGGGTATCCGGGCCTTTTTTGATTTGGTCCTGGGGATGCCGGAAGTTATTTCTTTAGGAGTCGGAGAACCGGATTTTGTTACTCCCTGGAGGGTAAGGGAGAAAGCGATTACTTCTTTAGAAGAAGGTTTTACATCTTATACCTCTAATAAAGGGTTGAAAGTTTTAAGGGAAGATATAGCCTATCATTTAAAAAAGAAATATGCTTTAAGATATAGCCCGGAAGATGAAATTCTTATTACTACTGGAGTAAGCGAGGGGTTGGATTTAGCTTTGCGAGCGATTTTAGACCCTAAGGATAAAGTTATTGTAGTAAGCCCTCATTACGTGGCTTATCCTGCCTTGGTAGAGCTGAATCTAGGAGAAGTTTTATTCCTTCAGACGCGGGAAAAAGAAGGGTTTAAGATAAACACTAAAAAACTGGAACAATTGTTAGTAAAATACAAACCTAAAGCCATGATTTTAAATTACCCTTCCAATCCTACCGGAATAACTTATACGGAGAATGAGTTGAAAAAGCTTTGGAGAGTTTTGTCTGACAAAGAAATGCTCATAATTAGTGATGAAATATATGAGGATATTTTTTACAAAGAATCGCATGTTTGTTTTGCTTCTTTAAAAGGCGCGAAAAAGAAGGTGGTACTTTTAAATGGATTTTCTAAAGGCTGTGCTATGACAGGATTTAGAATCGGTTATGCTTGCGGACCTAAAGAGATAATTGAGGCAATGATGAAGATTCATTCTTTCGGGATGCTTTGTGCTCCTATAATTTCTCAGATCGCTGCTTCGGAAGCGCTCAAAGCTAAAAAAGAAATAAATTTGATGGTAAAGGAATATAAATTAAGGCGGGATTTCATTGTAAAAGAGTTAAATAGAATCGGTTTGCATACAGTAATGCCTGAAGGAGCATTTTACTGTTTCTCCTGCATAGAAAAATTTAAATTAGGCGATTTAGATTTTGCCAAAGCGCTTCTTTTGCAAGAAAACGTAGCGGTTATCCCTGGCAGCGCTTTCGGAATTTCTTACGGCGGCTTTATAAGAATTTCTTACGCCAACACTCTGGAGAATTTAAAAGAAGCGGTGGTTAGGATAGAAAGATTTTTGAAAAATTTATGATTATTTTACGGCGGAGGAAAGTATAAAATGATTTACAAGAATCAACCCATAAACGATGTTATTAAAATCGTCGCGTAAGTTAATTAACACAGCTTTATTAATTTTGTTTTTAGGATGTTCTCCTTCCCTGGACAGCGTTTCCCGGTCATATGAAAAGCTTTTTTCTTACTATAATAGCCGTTTAAAAAGAGACCCGGCAAATTTGAATTTGAGAATAGAATTCGCTGAAATTTGTTATCGTTTTAAGGAGTACGAAAAAATAAAGGAACTCTTAAAAGGCCAAGATGAGTTTCAGTCAAAAATGATTTTAGCCCGGGCTTTAACCAAGTTAAAAGAGCACACAAAGGCTTTATCCGTGTTTGAGGAGATAGAAAAGGATTTGGTTTCTCCGGAGGCGTTTTACCTTTACGGATTAGTTTTAGAGGAAAAAAATCTTTATCCGAAAGCAGTAAAAATCTACCGGAAAGTAAATCCGCCGTTTCGCAGGCTTGCTAAAAGCAGATTAAAAGAGATAAAAACAAAAATAGGAGGGGATATCCCGGAGTATATAATTAATTTATCCCGGGAAGCAGATAACTTTTTGAATGAGTTAAGAGATGAAGGTGCGGTTATTCTTTCTGTGGAGGAAAGGACAGAAATTACTCCTAAAAATACGGTTGTCTCGGATGTCCATATAATTGAAAAAGTTTTACAGGAACGGGGTAAAAATTTAGCTGAGGTAGAAATAGGCTATGATTCTACCTATGAGCGCGTGGAATTAGAATTCGCCCGGACAATTAGTCCCCAAGGTCAAATTGTTTATGCCGGGAAAGAAAGTATAAGGGATGTAAGCAAATATTTAAATTTTCCTCTTTACAGTAACGCCAGAGCCTTCATCATTTCAATGCCGGCCGTTGATGTTGGCACAATTATTGAGTATAAAGTTAAAATTTACTCTTCCAAGCTTATAGACGAGAAAAATTTTACCTTTACTTACCGTCTGCGGGAGAAATACCCGGTTTATAAAGCGAGCTTCAATTTGGTTGTTCCTGAAAATAAAGGGATACGCTTTAAATTTTTTAATGAAGATTTCGCCAAAGATGTGAATTTAAATCCTGAATTTAAAAAGATTAAAGGTTCTAAGATTTATGCCTGGAAGTTTAAGGAGATTTTGCCTATTATCCCTGAGGAGAATATGCCGCCTTTATCTTTAGTTAACCCCGCGATTCTAATAACTTCCTTTGAGAGTTGGGAAGAAATATGCCGATGGTGGGATGCGCTTTATAAAGATAAATTGAAGCTCAATCAGGAAGCCAAAGATTTTTTGCAGGACCTTATCAAGGGTATAAATGAAGATTATGAGAAAGCAAAAAAGATTTATGAATATGTGGCAAAAAATATTCGTTATGTAGCGGTAGAGTACGGAGAAAGCGGGCATGAACCTCATTACGCGAACGAAGTTTTTTTAAATAAATACGGAGATTGTAAAGATCAGGCGATTTTTTTGGTCTCATTATTAAACGAAGCAGGGCTTAAAAGCTTTCCGGTGCTTATCCCTACTCAAAGAGTTTATCCCATCGCTGAAGAGTTCCCTTCAGCTAATTTTAACCACGCTATCTGCGCGGTGAAATTGGAAGATACGTTTATCTTTATGGATCCCACAAGTGAGACTACTTCATTCGGAGACTTGCCGGTTTCCGACCAGGATAGAACGGTTTTAGTTTTTTTAGAGGAGGGTTATAAGATTTTAAAAACACCGCAGATTAAAAACAGCAAAATCATTTATGATATGGATATAGAGATTGACGATCAGGAGAATATTTTTGTAAAAAGAAAGGTTGCCGCCGAAGGAGTTTACGCTTCTTATCAGCGTTGGTATTTTAAATATACTCATCCCTTAAGGATAAAAGAGAATATCGAGCAGAAGATGACGGAGATTTCGCCTTTTTCTAATTTGATTGACTACAAAATAAAGAATGTGGATAATTTCGATGCTATGCCGGAGCTAGAGTATGAATTTAGAGGAGAAAAATTTTTAAACCCGGCAAAGAATCTAAGAGTTATCCCTTCGCTTAATAGCATAAACATAGGATATTCACTGGTTGCTAAAGGAGAACGAAATTTCCCGGTTGATTTTCAAGACTTTTTTACCAAGGAGGCTAAGATAAAAATAAAACTGCCTTCTAGTTTGAAAGTGAAATACCTGCCTGACAATGCAGCTATGGATACGGATTGGTTTTTTTTCAAATTATTTTATAGATATGATCTTCAGAATAATACCCTAACTTTTTTACAAAAGTTTACAGTGAAACAGAGAATTATTCCCAATGAAGAGTATGAGAGGTTTAAGAAGAGCTTGAAGGAAGTTTTCTATCTTTTGAGAGAAGAGATAATTTTAGAGAAAGAACAGGAAAGTTAACTATTCTCCGCGATTGCCATTTTGGCGGCAGTGTAATCTTTTAGTGTTTTGACAATAAAAGGCGTAACCGGGATCGAACATTCATGGTGCCACGGGTTTACCCGCGGGCTTTTATTTTTGAGGTTTGATCTTTAAATCCCGGGATTTTTATATTCTTTTTTGTTCGTCAAACATATAACGATGAGAAAAAAACAGGAAAAAAAAGATTTTGAGACTAATTTTTATGAAAACCTTTTAAAACAGAGACCGAATTTTATTCAGGCTCTTTCCTGTTTAGGAGATGTTTATACAAAAAAGGGATTTTATAAAAAGGGATTAGATATAGATAAAAAGTTGGTTGAATTAAAGCCGGAAGACCCGATTATTCGCTATAATTTGGCTTGTAGCTTTTCTTTGTTAAAAGAGGAAGAGCGAGCTTTGGAAGAATTAAAAAAAGCGGTTCTTTATGGGTATGACGATTTTTCTTATATTCTGAAAGACGAGGACTTAAAGAACATAAGGAGACATCACAAGTTCGGAGATTTTTTCCGGAAACTGAAGAGGGTAAAAATTTGAATGCTTGATAAAAGATCCGGGTTAGGACAGGACCGTCGGAAACGAAACATTCAAAAAGAACAGTTAATTGCTCTTACCAGGGGCTTGATTAAAATAGATTCTTCTAATCCTCCGGGGAACGAGAAGGAAATCGCTTTTTTTATAAAAGCTTACCTTAAGAAGCTTGGAGTTTCTGCGAAATTATATGAGTTTAGAAAAGACCGTCCAAATGTTGTTTGCAAAATAGCTTCTCTTAATTCCCAAAAAAGCCTTCTTATAACTCCGCATATAGACACGGTGCCTCCGACCGGCAAGTGGCGGTTTCCTCCTTTTTCGGGAGCCTTGCATAAAGGAAGAATTTATGGGCGGGGAGCTACCGATGATAAAGTAAATGTAGCCGTAGCCTTGCATCTTATTAAACTTTTACAGGAAGAAAAAATAAGGTTAAAAAATTTGGATTTAGTTTTTGCGTTTACTGCGGATGAAGAGACCGGGAGTGAATTCGGCATAAAGCCTCTTCTTAAACATTTAAAAAGATTGGATTACGGACTGGTTTTAGACAGTAATGAGTTTGACATTATTGTGGCCCAGAAAGGATTACTTCATCTGCATATCGAAATTTTCGGCAAAGAAGCACACGGAGCTTATCCGCAAAAGGGCATAAATGCTATTGAGAAATCGGTTTATATCCTAAACGATATTTTGAAATACAAGTTCAGTAAAAAAGGCCATCCTCTTTTAAAAAAACCTACGCTTAACATCGGCAAAATCGAAGGAGGAGATAAAGTAAATATTGTAGCGGGCTGTAATTTTTTTGAATTGGATATAAGGTATTTACCTTTTATGAGTAAAGATGAAATAATAGCAAAGATCAAAAAAATTATAGAAAAGTATCATAACCGTTACAAAATAAAAATTTTAGCGCACCAGAAACCCCTGGAGATAAGTAGAAACCACTTCCTTGTGGGTTTATTAAAAACTGTGTTGAAACACCATAAAATCAAACATCATTATAAAGCGAGTATGGGGGCAACCGTAATTAATTTTTTAAAAGAGAAGGGGATTGAAAGCTTTGCTTTCGGTTTTGGCTCAAGAGGCTGTGCCCATATAACTAATGAATACGTAAAAGTACGCAATTTGTCTAAAGGGATGCAAGTGTTAAAAGATTATGTCCTTGAATTAGACAGATTCCTTTCTAAAAAATACACAACTGTTTAAATTAATTCCGTCGTACCTTTCATCCGTTAAAATATTTTTGTTTGAATCTTTAATCGTTTTTTAAAGATTCTTTTTCAATGGCTTCTTCCAACTCTTCCAGCATCCCTTTAGTTATGCTTTGAAGTTTGGGCATCAATTCTTGCATTTGCTTCTGGCTTATGTCCATGGATTTTTTCATCAGTTCCGGTGTTTTTTCGGTGAACTTTTTCCCAACCGGCGTTTTATAAAAATTAATAATTCCTTCAAGTTCTTTTTCACTGAAAGTGTCGGCATATACTGTGATGTAATCATCTTTTAGTTTATCCCAGCTTAATTCTTGAGAAATTAGATCCATCACTTTCTCTCTTATGGCTTGCGCTTTTTCAAACGACTCTTTTCCTGGAACATTCATCTGTTGTAATTGAGATTTCTGCATTTCTTTGATTATTTCGAATGATCTTTCAATGTTTTCCTTTGTATTCATCAAGACAAGCAGCTCTTCAGCTAAGGCACGGCGTAAAGTATCGTCAGCATAACCTATCCGAATCAGGGTAACGGCGGAAAGAAGAATTATCACAAATAACTTTTTCATCAGAATACCTCCTTATTCTAATTTTTAACCGTTTTTAACCAGCATTCTATATTATTGATGATTATACTTTAAATAGGAGATAATCGTCAAGCTGAATTTAACTCACGAAAGGCAGTTGGCAGGTATAAAAGTTCATAATTCAAAGTTTATTCCTTTGGGCAATACAGTTTTTTAACCGGGAAAATGCCTTTGCGGAGGCGTTCCAAAGGATCCCCCTCCGGTGGAAAAGCGCTAAACAATCGGGAAGATGAAAAATTAGAATAAAAGGTAGTTGTACAAAAAAATACGCGGCATTTTTCCCGGTTACCCCGGCCTTTTACCCAAGCGGGCACAGGCCAAATTTTCCACGCCTTCGGCAGGAAAATTTGGGGTCGGCCCGTGCGAAGCCTACCCGTTAGGGCATTTGGGCAAATAATGCTTACTGCATTATTTGGGTTAAGGGGGCTTACGAGAGCGGTATGCAAATTTTTAGAAGGAATCGCTTTATCCAGAAAATTATCCAGAAAATTCTTCTAACCGTCCTTTACCTGTGGTAAAATACAAACTTTACTTAGGAGATTCCCCGGTGTGATTTTTCCCTATAGAGTTGTGATTATAGTAAAGTATTCGGCGATATGAAGGATAAACAGAAAGAAGAAGGATTTAAATCCGGATTCGTGGCTATTTTAGGAAGGCCCAATGTGGGTAAATCTACCCTTTTGAATGCTTTTTTAGGAGATAAAGTGAGTATTATTTCCAATATCCCTCAAACTACGCGTCATCAGATAAGGGGGATTCTTCATCTTGATAAAGCCCAGGTTATTTTCGTGGATACCCCGGGGATACATTCTTTTAAAGAGGATTTAGCCGCGCACCTTAATATTATAGCCAAGAAAAGTACGCAAGATGTTGAACTTATCCTTTATGTGGTTGATACCTCAAGATGTGTGGGAGAAGAAGAGAAGAAAATCATGCAATTTGTTTTAGCTTCTAGGAATAAGGTTGTTATGGCTTTAAACAAGATAGATTTAGGCGGAGAATTTTTAAATCAATATATGGATACTTGGAGAATGCTTTTAAAAGAGGAAAATGTGAAGAAAGATCCTGTAGAGTATTATATCCCGATTTCCGCTGTCCAGGGAACGAAGTTAGAGGAATTAATAGAGGTAATAAAGGAATTTCTATCTTGTGACGTGCCTTTTTATGAAAAAGATTCTTTGACCGATTTCCCTCTGAAATTCAGGATAGCGGATATAATTAGAGAAAAGTTGTTTTGGAATCTTAAGAAGGAACTGCCGCACTCTTTGGCAGTAGAGGTTCAAGAGATTGAAGATAAGGAGAAAATATATTATATAAGAGCGGATATTTACGTTAACAGAGATTCTCAAAAAAAAATTGTTATCGGCAGGGGAGGAAGTTTAATAAAACAGGTAGGTATTCTTTGCCGTGAAGATTTAGAGATCCTTCTAAAGAAAAAAGTTTATCTGGAGTTGAGAGTTAAAGTCATAAAAGACTGGCAGAGTAAAATAAGGATATTGAAAGAATTGGGATATTGGTGGGCCTGATTGAGTGAACTTGGCCTAATTAGTTTATCCCAAGAAGGGTAAATGCAAGTGAATCGCCTTCGGCGATAATTTTTAACGATTTTCTTGTCACTATAAGGGGAAATATCCCCTTATGATTCCTTTATTTTTAATATTATTTTTTCTGCCCTCAGGCAGAAATTGACGGCAGAGGAAAGTATATCGTGTTCTACTTTCTTTTATACTTTCCTATATCGTGAAAGAGCTAAAACTAAGATGAAAACATGCAAACATTTTCCTTTATGCGGGGGCTGTAGATACCAGGATATTCCTTATCCGGAGCAGTTAAGGATGAAAGAATCGCGGATAAAAGAAATGATTGATCTTTTTGAACTGTCTGTGGAACTCAAGCCTATAAATCATTATCAGGAATGGTTTTATCGTAATAAAATGGAATTTACTTTTTCCAGTGACGAAAAAAATGTTTTAATCTGCGGCCTTCATAAAAAGGATAAAACCAGAGAAATATTTAATCTTGAGGAATGCCTGATCTTTTCACCGCAGGCAGGCACGATTTTGAATCTGATCAGGGAGTTCTTTAAAGAGAGCCATCCTCCTTATAACAAGTTTAACCACCAAGGGTTTTTACGCCACCTCATTATAAGAGAAACAAAAACTACCGGTCAGTTAATGATAGGCCTTGTAACTTCCACTAGCGATAAGCTGGATAAAAAAGCGTTCCTGGAAAAATTATTTTCCCTTAAATTAGACCACAAATTAAAATCTGTTTACTGGATTATGAATAATCGGTTAGCTGACGCGGTTATTTTTGAAAATAAAGATTTGCTCTGGGGAGATCCTTTTATTACCGAAAAGTTGGGAAATCTCAATTTCCGGATTTTTATCGACTGCTTTTTCCAAACTAACCCCCGGGGGATTGAAAACCTTTACCAAAAGGTGCAAAAGTATGCTGGTTTAAGCGGAAAAGAAAAGATTTTCGATTTATACTGCGGAGTTGGTTCCATCGGCCTTTTTTTAGCCAGGGAAGCTAGGTTTGTCTGGGGGGTCGAGATTAAAAAAGAGGTCGTTGATAATGCCCTTGTTAACGCTCAGCTAAACAATATAGACAACATTTCTTTTATCTGTTCGGATGTAAGAAAATTCTTAGCCCAAAGTGATATTTCAAATATAGATATTGTGGTAATAAATCCCCCGCGTTCCGGTTTATCAAAAAAAATCAAACGGTGTTTGCTAAGAACGCCCCCCCCGGTAATTTTTTACTCTTCCTGTAACCCGCAGAGCTTTTTTACCGACCTTAAAGATTTCTCATCTCACTATAAAATAGAATTTATCGAACCCTTCGATTTTTTTCCGCATACGCCGCATCTGGAGTGTTTGGCTCTTTTGAAAAGATTTCAGTAGAGGTGTTTTTCTTATCCTTGACAAAAATGAAGATTTGATTTATTGTAACTGTGATATGCCGTGTTTAACCGGAAAAATGCAGTGAATTTTTTTGTGCAGAGGATAAGTTTTATAACATAAATCAATAAAGCGAGTTACATATAGTTCGCTTTTGCAACTGCATTTTTTGGGTTACGGTGGCTTTATCAGAAGTATAATGCAGCTTGCTTAGGAAAATGTATTATCGATAAAGAGAATCCTTTATCGAAAGGAGGAGTTATGGAAAGCATGAAAGATGAAATGGATGTTTTGAGAGAAGTCGCTACTATAGCTTCCGGTCATGGTAGCAAAGCGCTTTCAGTAATGATAAACAAAAGGATTAAATTAAATTTGCCGGTAGTTAAATTATTAGATGATAGGAGACTTCAGGAGGAGATAAGTCCCTCGGATGTAGTTTTAACTGTGCGGTGTCGAATTTTAAGTGGCATAGAAGGTGAAATCTTGTTTGTTCTGGACGAAAAAAGCGCTTTTAATCTTGTTTCTATGTGTTATAAAGATAAGGATAATATTCCCGCAGGACTTCTTACTGAGGTAGGTTTATCAGCGATTAAAGAGATCAGCCATGTGGTTATTGGATCTTATGTGGGAGCTTTAAGTATGTTGCTAAACCTTTTAGTTGTTCCTTCTATCCCTATGCTTATAAGTGGGCCTCTATCGGAGGTTTTAAGATCTATCCTGTCTCTGCAGGAAGACCGTTCTATCTTTATGGTCCAGACAATATTTGAGCAAGCCGAAGAAAATATCCGGGGAAGGATGTACCTTGTTCTTAGCAAAGACGGTAAGGAAACAATTAAGGAAGCTTGTGGTAAAATCTTAGAGTCTTTGGAATAGCTGCGCCTGAGGGATATTTTTTGATAAAACGGTTATTCCGGAGTATAAAAAGTGTTTCGGGCAACTTACTTGACAATTTTATAGTTTTGGGGTATATTTAAGAAAACCTTTAAGTTGGTCCGGTGAGGCCAGAAAGGGCAAATTATGAGGAATTTATAAATAGTAAAATTTAGCCCACTTAAAAAAGTGGGTTTTTTTTGTATACAAATTAACCCAAATAATGCGGTTAGCATTATTTGTCCCGAGGAATCTTAAAAGATCCCCGGGACCAAATCCCTGAAATCGCGTCGCGATTTCTAGGGGCCTGTATACCCTGACGGGGAGGCTTCGCACGGGTCGACTTCAAATTTCCCACAGGAAAATTTGGGAAAGTCGA
>JAGLUN010000035.1 GCA_023134705.1 Candidatus Omnitrophota bacterium
CCATGGAAAAATGCAAAGGGACTTTGCATCTTTTCGGTTAATCTTGGAAAACCGAAGATTCAAAAAAGGCAGCAGCATTTATCCGGTTAAAGATTACTAGCTGCTTCCAGAGAAATAATGGAAGGTTTTAAAGAAAAAGCAAAGATTTTATCGAAAGATGATATAAAAAGAATTCTTCATCGATTAGCCCATCAAATTTTAGAAAAAACCCCTAACCCTAAAGAACTGATTTTGATCGGTATCCAAACCCGCGGGGTATATTTAGCCCAGCGTTTAAAAGAGATTATTAAAGAAATAAAAAATATCGAAATTCCTTTAGGGATATTAGATATAACTTTATACCGGGATGATTTAACTGCAGTAGGCGATGTCCCTTTGGTTAAAGAGACAAAAATCAATTTTGATTTAAATACTAAAATAGTAATTTTAGTTGATGATGTTTTGTTTACCGGAAGAACCGTAAGATGCGCTCTGGATGAAATTATGGATTTTGGCCGCCCCAGAAGAATAGAGTTTTTGGTGCTTATTGACCGGGGTTATCGTGAACTTCCCATCCGGGCGGATTTTGTTGGTAAAAATATTCCTACCTCTAAAAACGAGTTGGTGGAACTGCGGCTCGAAGAGATTGATAAAAATGATGAGGTAGTGATTTTAGAGAGAGTAAGTTGATGGATGGTTGGCAGAAAAAGCATCTTTTAGGAATTAAGGATTTAAGCCGTCAGGAAATTGAGATAATATTTGAATTAGCGGCTTCTTTTAAAGAACTTTCCCAGAGAGAGGTAAAAAAAGCACCGGCTTTACGGGGGAAGACTATGATAAATTTATTTTTTGAAAGTTCTACTCGTACACGTACGTCTTTTGAATTAGCGGCAAAAAGGTTAAGTGCTGATGTTTTGAATTTTTCTTCAAGTTCAAGCAGTCTCAGCAAAGGGGAGAGTCTCGAGGATACGATAAAGAACTTAGAGGCGTATCATCCAGACATTTTAGTCATAAGAATAGGGTATTCCGAATGTCTTCATAATCTTTCCCGCTACACTCTTGCCAGTATAGTTAACGCCGGCGACGGAAATAGCGAGCATCCTACTCAGGCACTTCTGGATATGTTTACCGTAAAAGAGATAAAGGGTAAATTAGATGGACTTTCTGTGTTAATTGTGGGAGATATAACGCATTCCCGGGTAGCACGTTCTAATATTTTCGGATTCCAAAAATTTTCTGCTCATATTAAAGTATGCGGTCCGTCTACTCTTATCCCCTACGAATTTGATAAATTAGGAGTTGAGATTTCTTATGATTTCGATGAAGCCATCCGGGACGCGGATGTGATTATAATGTTGAGAATCCAGAAAGAACGCCAAGAAATCTCTTTCTTCCCCAGTATAAGAGAATATGTGGAAAAGTTCGCTTTGACTGCTGAGAGGATAAAAAAAATAAAGAAGGATTGTATTATTATGCATCCCGGCCCGGTGAATTGGGATGTAGAAATAAGTTCTCAACTAAAAGAGGAATTGCATCCTTTAATTTTAAAGCAGGTAGAGAACGGGTTAGCTATACGAATGGCTGTTTTGTACCTCGCGGGGACAAAAAAGAGGAAGTATGAAGATATTAATTAGAGAAGGCAGAATCGTTAATTTTGACGCGATACAAAATGCGGATATCCTTATTCATAATAGTCGAATTATAAAAATCGGCAGGATAGAAGAAAAAGCCGATAAAGAAATTAATGCCAGGGGAAAAGTTATCCTGCCTGGATTGATCGATATGCATACGCATTTGCGTACTCCCGGCTGGGAGGACCGGGAAGATTTAACCACGGGAAGCTTAGCCGCAGCTAAAGGAGGTTTTACTACAATTTTTTGTATGCCAAATACATCTCCCGCTCTTGATAATGAAGGATATCTGAAATGGATTATTAAAGAAGCGGAAAGAATAGGCATAGTGGATATATATCCTGTGGGAGCAATTACGAAAAGCAGGGAAGGGAAGGAATTAACTGAATTCGGTATCTTAAAAAAAGCGGGTTGCCTTTGTTTAAGTGACGACGGCGATCCTTTAGAGGACGTTTCTCTTTTAAGAAAAGCCCTGGAGTATGCCGGAATGTTCAATCTTTTGATTATTTCTCATTGTGAGGAAAAGAAGTTGTCATATACAGGCAGTATGACAGAAAGTGTTATTTCTTCCAAATACGGCATGGAGGGGATCCCTTCTATAAGCGAGAGTATCGGAGTGTTTAGGGATTTGGAATTAGCGAGATACTTGAAAGTAAAGATTCACCTTGCGCATATAAGTACGAAAAGGAGTCTTGAAATCATAAAGAAAGCTAAAGAAGAAGGAGTAAGAGTTACCTGTGAAACCGCACCGCATTATTTTATCTTAAAGGTAGAGGATCTGGAAAAAAACAATTTCCATGCGAATTTTAAAGTTAACCCTCCTCTGGGTGAGGAGGAAGATATTGAGGCGGTCAAAGAAGCGATAAAAGAAGGGGTTATAGATTGTATTGCTACGGATCATGCTCCCCATTCAATAGCAGAAAAAGAACTGCCTTTTACTAAAGCACCTTTTGGCTTTATCGGTTTGGAGTTCGCTTTCGCTCTTTCTTATACTTATCTGGTAAAAAGAAAAATTATAGATTTAAAAGGGTTAGTTGAAAAGATGTCTTATCGCCCGGCTAATATTTTAGGATTAAAAGATAAAGGTTATATAAAGGAAGGAGCGTTCGCTGATTTAGCCATCGTGGATTTAAATCAGACCTGGGAAGTAAACAAAAAGGATATAGTTTCCAAGTCAAAAAATACGCCTTTTATTGGTTATATCCTGCATGGTCTGATAGAGTATACCTTTCATAAGGGGAAGATAGTTTATAATAGAGCAGTTAGTAGTAGATTGTAGTTAGTAAATGGAGGATGTAAATTGTAGTTTACAGCGAGTAGAGAGGATGGAAACTACTTACCTCTATGAAGTTTATTCTTACCAGCGAATTAGGGCGTTTAGCCAAATGGTTACGTATTTTAGGTTTTGATGCCGAGTATTATAATTCCGCCAATATAGGTACCCTTATAATCCGGGCTTTGCGGGATAACCGAATGATTATTGCCCGGAGAAAACAAATTGGCAGTTTAAAAGTCGTAATTGTTGAATCCAATAAAGTTAAAGAGCAAATGAAGGAGTTGATAAAGAAGATTGATTTAAAGGTAAACGAAAGTTCGATGTTTACCCGTTGTGTTATTTGCAATGAATTAATAAAACCGGTTTCTAAAGAAGAAGTTAAGGGTAAAATTCCTGCCTACGTCAGCGAAACACAGCAAAATTTTTACCTCTGTGGAAATTGTGGACGGATTTATTGGCAAGGAAGTCATTGGGGGAATGCGCGGCGTTATATCGAAGAGATAGCCCAGAGGATTTAACAAAAAATTTCAGGTTAAAATCCATATCAATGAAAATAGCAATCTTGTTTTATTCATTCTCCGGGAATACAAAGAAAGCCTGTGAGTTTTTAAAAAATAGGCTTTCTTCCAAAAGCATCGGTGTGGATTTAATCGAATTAAAACTTAAGGAAGAAACGGCCTCTTTTCTTAGACAATGTCTCCAAGCCTTTTTAAAGAAGAAGCCCGATTTGGCAGAGGGCGGTTATAATTTAGAGAAATACGATTGTTTGATTTTTTCCTCGCCGGTATGGGCTTTTGCTATTGCTCCGGCATTAAGGAGCTGTTTAGTGAGAATAGAAACCTTAGAGAAGAAGAGAACCGTTTGTTTTTTAACTTATGGCAGTGGCGCAGGAAGCGGCAAGGCCTTAAAGGAGTTAGAAAGTATTATTCTCGATAAAGGCGCTCAGATAATTTTTTCTAAAAATATAGCCGGCAATAAAACAAAAGATAATACCTATTTAGAGAAACAATTCAAGCCATTGTTGGACATCTTGTAATGAAAGTAAAGAGGAAAGGGCATAGAGCATAGGGCAAAGAGTTTAGAGTGAATTTAAAAGGATTAGCGGGCATGGTAATTTCGCTTCATGTTAATTGATTTGTCTCTCAATATCTTGCTAATAGCCAGGAGCTATAAGCCATTCGCCATAAACCATTGGCTATTAGCTATATTCGTCCCTGTAGCTCAACAGGATAGAGTACAGGCCTCCGAAGCCTGGAGTGGCCGTTCAAGTCGGCCCAGGGACGCCATATGCCATATGCCTAATGGCTATTAATGGCAAATAATGCTTACTGCATCATTTGGGTTAACTAAGTACAGATTGAGTTTATAGGTTTAGCGAGTTGTAGAATTTAACATGAATGTAGCTGTTATCGGTGGATTTAAGTGTTCGAGAAAATTTTATAAATGTGCTTATGAGTTAGGACGGCTTATCGCTCAGAAAGGGTGGATTTTGGTCTGCGGAGGAAGGACAGGTGTGATGGAGGCCGCTTGTAAAGGGGCTAAAGAAAAAGGCGGCTTGACAGTTGGAATTCTGCCCTCTGTTAGCGGGGAGGACGCGAATGCTTATGTAGACATAAAAATTCCTACAGGATTAGGTTACGCGCGAAATATTCTCGTAGTAAGGGCGGTGGATATTGTAATCGCGGTTGATGGAAAATACGGAACATTATCAGAAATCGCCTTTGCTTTTAACGAAAATAAACCGGTTATAGGTATAGATACCTGGGAGATTAAAGGAATCATAAAAGTAAAGACTCCCGGGCAGGCAATAAAGAAATGCGAGACCCTCCGGAAATCACAGCTTATTTTTTGACAGGATTTACTGGATTAACCGGAAAAATACAGGAAACATTTTATTATGGTATATATTAAAAACGGGAGAGGTAAATGAGCAGTATTTTGCCTAAAATAAACGCGATGTTATTATGTGATAACATAATTACTGAAGTAGGAACTAATAAAAAGAGCCTTATAGGAATATTTGAGAATATAGCTGCTTCGGTGTTTCCTTGCCAGCATTATAAATTAAGCGTATATATCAAATTCACGAGTGCTCAGGGTAAATATAATTTCAGGCTTGAATTAGTAGACGCAAGCAATAATAAAATTATTGAGACGGGAGAAGATCTTGAGCTTAATGTGTCTGATAAATTAGGTTCTTATGAGTTGACATTTAATCGTATGGGACTAAAATTTGAGCAAGAAGGTAAATATGAGTTTAGGATTTTTGCTGACAATAGAATATTTGGGAGCAAAACGTTTAGTGTGATAAAAAATCCACAACCACCAGTAAAATAAATTTATGGGGATGAAACCATTTCGTATACGCAACTTGAATCTCATAGAACCGCTTCTAAGATACGTGCGCATATTGTAGCGGGACAATTCAGCCATCCATCCACGCCTCCCGATTTTTCTAAAAGACCATTTTTTATTTAGGCAAAAATAGACTTTACGAATGTAAAATTCAATTTCCCCTTTATCTCTGTTATAATCAAATTAGAATGAAGAAGAAAAAAATAAGTTACGAAAGAGTAAAATACGAAATAGATCCTCACAACAGGCTTGTCATTGAAGAAACCGGCAAAAAAACAAATCTCCCCAGGTTTAGACAGGTGCTCACCGGCCGTTTCAAAATCGACAAAAGCAATTCATTAATCTATCTTGTAAAAGCGCCTGCGCCTCAGAGCGTAGATATCCCGCATCAGGTTAAGCTTCGGGGGAAATGGTCATTGACCGAAGATCATAATTTACGGTTTACGCTTAACAAGTGGGGGCGGCAAACCATGGGAGATCAATTAACCTTACAGGGCGATATAATAGATGTAAGCAAGAACTCTTTGCTTTTTGCTTTTACAACCCGCACAAAAAAGAATGCTCAGTCAACCTATATCCTTAATTTTCGTGGCGCGTGGCAGGCTGATAAACATAATCGGCTTACATTTAGAATAAGAAGAGAACGAGGCAGATACGATATCCTTATATTCAACGGAGCCTGGAAAATAAGCAAGAAACATCAACTTATCTACCAATATGATAAAGCACAGCTTATACGAAAGCGTAAAAGGATTCGTACGTTAACATTCAAAGGGTATTGGGACATCGAAGGCAAGCGGCGCATATCCTACATACTTGATAGAAAAAGTAACTCTGCTTTTACGTTCAAAACGGGCTTGGGTATTTTTAAGAACAAGTATATAAAATACGAAATAAGTATAGGAGTTTCTCGTAAATTAGCACCGATAAGAAGAATAGTTAGTTTACAAGGTACATGGAAAATTAAAAAAGATGCGGGGTTAATGTTTGAGATAGAGTATGAAAATAAGAAAATCCACGCTATTGTTTTTAGTGCCAAAGCCAAATTAACAGCTAAAAATAGAATTTCTTTTAATCTCAGAAAGGAGATAAATAAAGATATAAGAGCGAATATGGAGCTTTCAGTTAAAATATTAGAAGGGGATGGCCAAGCTTTCCTGCGTTTTCTCAAATCAAGCGATGAAACCGCTGTTCTCATTGGCGCAGGTTTTAGGTGGTAAGGAGGGGAAGAAAATGTTTACCAAAAGCATAATATTTATGATATAAAAAGAAGCTATGCAATCCAGGGATAGAAAAGCGAAAAAGACAAAATCGAACAAGGAGAATTATTATGCGGCCTGTATGTATTATCATTCGTGATGGGTGGGGATATAGTGAAAATTTTGAGGGGAACGCGGTAATGGCAGCGAGTACCCCAAATATTGACTCATATAAAAAAAAGTATCCCTGGACGCTTTTGGATGCTTCAGGTGAAGCTGTGGGGCTGCCTTCAGGGTATCAGGGGTCAAGTGAAGTGGGGCATCTTAATATGGGGGCGGGACGTGTAGTTGTCCAGGAGTTAAAGAGGATTGATGATGGATTCCGGGACGGTTCTTTTTTCAACGCGGATAAATGGACAAATTTTATTGCCCAATGGAAACAAAATAAATCCTGTTTGCATCTCTTTGGTCTTTTGCAGGATGAAGGCGTTCACGCTCATCAGGAACATCTTTTTAAAATTATGAGGCGCGCGCGTCAAGAGTACCCAACAGGGAAAATTATTATTCATCCTTTTCTTGATGGAAGGGATACTCCACCCCGGAGTTGTTTGCAATATATCGCGAAGTTGAACCTGATAATGGCGGAGGTGGGAAAGGTCAGAATAGGGACGGTAATGGGACGATATTATCCAATGGACAGGTCCAGGAAATGGTCTCTTACTGATATTGCTTATAATTGTATTGTTTGCGCTGAAGGCGAAAGAGCTGAGAATGCCGAAACTGCTGTGGAAAATTCTTATAAAAGAGATAAAACTCCTGACGGGTTTGAAATGTTTGATGAATATATCCCTCCATTTTGTATAGGTGATTATGATGGTGTTCATGACGGCGACTGTATTCTTCATACCAACTATCGCCAAGATAGGGCGATCCAGCTTACACGGGCGTTTGTAGCGTCCGATTATGAGGGAAAGCTTAAGAAAAAAGTGAATATTACTTATGCGGGGTTTACCCGTTATTACGATGAGTTTAAAGAATATCTGCTTGGAGCAATGAGTTTGAGCGGGGCAATGGATAATCTTTTAGGAGAAGTGATTTCCATGGCAGGGTTAAAACAATTAAGGATTGCTGAGACCCAGAAATTTCGGCATGTAACCAGCTTTTTTAATGGGAAAAATACAACGCCGTTTCTTCATGAAGACCAGGTGGAGATAAAAAGCCGGTTTGATCCGGCTACGTTCGCGAGCCATCCGGAAATGGATGCGTATAACGTGACGGAGGAGCTTCTTAATCGCCTAAAAAATAACCCTTACGCCTTTATCGCTGTAAATTATGCTAATGGAGATATGGTTGGTCACACCGGCGAGTTTGCTGCCGCCAAAAAAGCGATTGAAGTGGTGGATGAATGTGTAGGGCGTGTAGTGGAAAGGCTTCTTGAAATGGACGCACATGTTTTAATCACCGCTGACCATGGGAATTCCGAGGAGATGATCGATCATATTACAAAGATGGTAAAAACTAGTCATTCCCTTTCACCTGTGGAATTTATTTATGTTGCCGGAGATTCTCCGGGCAGAAAACTCCTTCCCAGAGGCAAGCTTTCCGATATCGCTCCGACAGTGTTAAAATTGCTTGGTTTGGAAGTTCCGAAAGAGATGACAGCGGACGTGCTTATTGTGGATTAATAAGCAGATGCGGGTTTTAAACGCAAGTTGTCGGGGTTACCCATTCCTTTAAAACTCTGTTAAAACTTAAAAATATTGAGCTTCAGCCTAGATAATTTTGAAAAAGGGATTTTTTTATTAAAGATTGGTATAGATACTTTTATTTGATACAATATTTAATATTAGGAGATTGTGCCGGGAATGGATTCAGGAAACTGAAATTTTAGAAAATAAGCCGTGTTAGCTTAGCTTTTTCTTCAGAAAGGGCTATGTTAAAGGTATATTTTTCTTAAGATATTATGATAGCTTTATCCTTGCGGACAAAAACAAAAACTGAATTTGTGGATATTACTTCCCAAATAGAACAGGTAGTAAAGAAATCCGGGGTTAAAGAAGGGGTGTGTGTGGTTTTTTGCCCGCATACTACGGCTGCTTTAACCATAAATGAGAATGCCGATTTTTCGGTAAGAATAGATATTATAGAACATTTGGGAGAAATGGTTCCTTTAAAAAAAACATACCGGCATTTAGAAGGTAACTCTGATTCTCACATAAAAAGTTCGCTCTTCGGGGCTTCTTTAACTCTGATAATCGAAAACGGCAATTTGGTTTTAGGAACCTGGCAGGGGATTTATTTCTGTGAATTCGATGGGCCCAGAACCAGAAAAATCCATATTAAAGTTGTTAAAGACTAATAGCGAAGCATTAAACAAGATGTAAGAGGTGTTTTAATCCGCGGTTAAATTTTCGCACGTTACTCATTACTAAAATAAGGAGGTCTTTATATATGCCGGAGTTACCAGAGGTTGAAAATATAAAAAGAGGTTTAGAAAGAAAGATTCTTAATAAAACGATTGTTGATATTAAGATAAATAAGAAGAAACTTATCAAAGAACCCAGCCTTGAAAATTTTAAAAAGGGCTTAATCGGTGAAGCCGCTAAAAAAATTTACCGGCGGGCTAAGCTTTTAATAATTCAATTAAAGAAGGATAAGTTCCTTATCGTTCATTTAAGGATTTCCGGCTGGTTTTTATATGGGAATCAGGAGGAGAAAGCAAGGGTTATTTTCAAATTCTCAGATGGTACGTTTTTAAACTATATGGACCAAAGATTATTAGGTGAGTTGCGATTAAGAAAGGATTATCAGAATTTAGCATTTTTGAAAAATCTGGGGCCTGAGCCCTTTGAGATAAATTTAGAGGAATTCAAAAAAGTTTTAAAAAACAAAAAAACCAAAATAAAACCTCTTTTGCTGGATCAAAGCGTAGTTTCAGGAATCGGGAATATTTATGCTCAGGAAATTTTGTTTTTGGCCGGCATAGATCCCCAGCGGCCGGCCAGCGGTTTAGGGAAAGACGAAATAAAGCTTCTTTACGAAAAAATGATTTCTGTATTAAGAGAAGCGATAAAATATAAAGGTTCTTCCGTAGATTCTTATAGAGATTTAGAGGGGAATAAAGGCGGAATGGAGGAAAGACTTAAAGTTTATAGCCGGGAAGGCAAACCCTGTTTTGTTTGCAAAAAGACGATTAAAAGGATTGTTCTGGGTGGCAGAGGAACCTGTTTTTGCCCTTATTGCCAGCGATGAGCGCTTCCGGCCTTTTTGAAACGGATGTAAAAGAAATACTCGAGCCTCATTTGTCTTCTCCTTTTGTTTTTTTAGACACAGTCCTGTCCGACAAGGAAAATAATTCTTCTTTTTTATTCAGGGATTTTGTTGATATCCTTACCTTTAGTTACAATGATAACCCGGATACATTTTTTAAAAAAGCCGAAGACTATTTAAATAGAGGCTACTGGTTATCCGGGTATTTCAACTATGAATTCGGGTATTTTTTAGAACCGGGGCTTTATCCTTTAAGGCAAAAAAATAATGTTCCTTTAGTCTGGCTGGGAGTATGCCGGCAGCCGGCAGTGATAACCTGTTCAGGGAAGCATCTTTTTCCCGGGCATAGAGCCTTAACTCCCTGGGTACCTTCAAAACCCCGTTATAGAGTAAAAAATGTAAAGCCTAATATTAACCAGGCTGAATATCTTACGAAGATAAAAAAAATAAAATATTATCTGGAGCAAGGGCTTAGTTATCAGGTTAATTTTACTTTTAAAATAAAATTTGATTTCACAGGAGACATACTTGATTTTTACCTTAATCTGCGGCGTTCACAACCTACTTCTTATTCAGCCTTAATTAATACCGGACAAGCGCAAATTCTTTCTTTATCCCCGGAACTATTCTTTAAGATAGCGGGAGAAAAAATTATTACCCGTCCGATGAAAGGAACAATCCCCAGAGCTCTGACTTTAGATGGAGACAGGTACGCCAGAAAGTCAATAAAGAGGAATGAGAAAATAAGGGCGGAAAATTTGATGATTGTAGATTTATTAAGGAATGATTTAGGAAGAGTTTCTAAGAGCGTATGGGTGCCTAAACTTTTTGCTGTAGAAAAATACCAGACTCTTTTACAGATGACCTCAACCATAGAAGCAAAACTGAAAAACAATTTGAAACTAAAAAATATATTTTCTTCTCTGTTTCCCTGTGGTTCAGTTACCGGCGCGCCTAAAATAAAAACAATGGAGATTATTAAAGAACTGGAGAAAGGATCCCGGGGTGTTTATACCGGAGCGATAGGTTATATCTCTCCTTATAAAAAAGCCGGCTTTAATGTGGCTATAAGGACGATTTACCTTAAAGATATGAAAGGCGAATTAGGTATAGGCGGAGGTGTTCTTTATGATTCCGACGAAAAAGATGAATATAAAGAAGCGTTGCTTAAAGCAAAATTTTTCATGCAGGGCTTTTGGAAAATATACCTTATAGAGACTATCCTCTGGACGGATTCCAGCGGCTGCTTTCTTTTAGACCTGCATTTAACGAGATTGAAAAAATCCGCTAAATATTTCGCTATTCCTTTGGATATGAAGAAAGTCCGGCAAAAGCTAAAAAGCCTGAATATCCGGGAAAAAGGGGAATTCAAAATAAGACTTTTACTGAGTATGGAAGGGGATATTTGTATAGAAAAAACGCCGCTAAGCAAAATACCTCCTTTAGTAAAAATTAGGCTGAGTTCCAGGCGAATAGACCCTGTTAATTGTTATCTTTACCACAAAACTACCCGGCGCGGTTTATATGATAAAGAAAGGATTAAAGCTGAAAAAGAAGGTTTTTTTGAGGTTATTTTTTTTAACACTCACAACCAGCTGACCGAAGGCAGTATAACTAATATATTCATTCGGAAAAATAATCAGCTTTATACTCCTCCTTTAAAATGCGGGCTCCTGCCGGGAATTTTAAGAGAATACCTTTTAAAACAGGCCAGGGCCAAGGAGAAAGTTCTTTATCTTAAAGATATTTTAGAAGCTGATAAAGTGTATATAGGTAACTCGGTGCGGAATCTTATAGAGGCAAAGCTTGAAACCCGTTTTATCCCCCCATTTTTTCAAGCATGATTAGAAGGTAATTTTACTAATCTTCCGAAAACTTCATAACATTGCCTAAGTACACAACTAGGCTTTTGTTGTCTTTGTTCTTTATTATTATTTTTCTGTCAATATTCTTGATCCATGCTTAGGAATAGAGATTTTGAAGTTGCTTGAATTGCTAACAGTAAATCTCTCATTATTCAACTCATCATACAAAACAGTTCCCTTTGGAAAAAAGGATAAATCAAGGTAAGATATTGCTTCCCTGTTCAGGAAATTCATAACAACAATCACCTTCTCATCCTCATATTCTCTTAAGTAAGCATAAGTATTATCTCCAGATTCCCAGACATTTTCTATAGAGCCGTATTTTAGGGCGTTGCTCTTACCACGGATATTCAAGACCTTCTTTCAATGCGCATAACGAATACTGGGAGAGTTTTTGGCCCCCCAAAAGAACCACTTTTCCCACCGATGGCCAAACAGTTCGTAATAGATAACTTTGGGAACACCCCGGATGGTGCAGACGAGAGTAACTGCCGGCAGGTAACGGGGATCAGTTGATATAAACCTAAAAATTTCGAACTGAAGCTAATTGTTAGATAAATTATTTTTTGTTTTATTTGTCGATGGAAATATTCCAATGCGAAGGACTATGAAATTGGTGTCTAATGTCAAGGTCTGCTCCTTTATTTTCTTCCATAAGGTGATCTATCCGCTAAGCTTTACAGCAGTGCCGTAAGCTAAAAGCTCGGCGGCACTACCTACAACACTGGTAGTCATATAGCGAAGATTAATTATAGCATCTGCCCCCAGCTTTTCAGCCTTGGAAATCATTCTATTAGTAGCTACTTTACGAGCTCTTCCCATCATTTCTGTATATTCAGTCAGTTCACCACCAAGAATTAATCTGACCATGGCAGATAGGTCTTTTCCAAGCCATATAGCAAATATGGTGTGGCCCTGGACCAAACCTAGAATCTTAGTGATTTTTTGACCAGGTACCTCTGTAGAATTCAGAAGTAAAATCCGGGGTTGGGACTCATCAAGGGGAAGTTCCTTTTGTGATGTTTTGTTTTTCATTTGTTCAAGAGCCACTGTCAGGAGGACTAACAGGATACCACCCAAAAGGCAGAAAATTGCTATCCTAAACCACCAAGGTATAACTGGATCGTCTTCAACGATCACGTACCAAGGTATCCCAGCAAATATTGCAGTGAAGAGCCCGAGCACAAAAGCCAACGATCCAATATGTCGAAGTATTTTCATAATTTCTCCTCTTTTTTATTTTCATCAACATTCGAATTCACCGGCTGGAAGCGATACCCGAAGGGCGGCGGTTACAGTCCGGTGGAAGGAGTTGATAATATTATGCCCCCCCGTGGTTTGATCGGGCTTAATTTTCGTGAGAAAATTATCCTATGTATATTATTAACCGTGCTGGCTCTATTGAGCCGCACAAAACTAAGGGGGTAGTAACGAGATTTTACAAGCTACATACTAGATTTTACTGCGGAGTTGATATGCATTCAAGGGTTATCTACCTTTGCATAATTGGGGAGGATAAGAAGATCCTGGTCCACAAAAAGCTTAAGAATCAGGACACAACACAATTATTGGAGATATTGGAGCCTTACAAGGACAGTATTGTAGTGTCATGTGAAAGTACATTTGCGTGGTATTGATTGGCTGATTTTTGCAATGAGCATGCTTTTGAGTTTATTCTGGGACATCCTTATTATATGAAATCTATAGGCAATGCGAAAGCCAAGTGTTAGGAGTTATTTTTTTCTTCTTGTTCCCAAGGAACCGCATTTCCTTTAATAAATTTTGCAATATATCTTATCATCTCGTCCTTTGCATCTCTAGGGCTTCCAGCTACCCATACTGCAAAATTATACAACTCTTGATTAGATATTTCCACCCATAAATTATTTGTATATAATGCATAAAATAAAGTTGTCATGCCTATTCGTTTGTTTCCATTTTGAAAAGGGTGATTCTTAATCATTAAATAAAATAATATTGCAACTTTATCAAAAAATGATTTATATAGGTCTTTTCCATCAAATGTTTGTAGAGGTGCGGCGAGACAACTTTCTAAAATATTTGGAAAGCGAGTGCCAAATTCAGGAATAGGCTCATTAAATTTAAATTTTTCCTGCGCGATTTTAAAAGCAATGCGCTCTACTTGAAAGACTGTGATGGGATTCATTATTCGGCTCCCAATCTTTTTAGGGTTTCTCCATATTCGTTTATTGTGCGGGCTACTACCTTATCAATTTCTTTTTTCTCTTTGTCTCCCAAGGGAGAGCCCTTTATGCTTTTTATGAGTTTCTTTATTGTTTCATCAGAAATTGCAAAGCTTCTTCCAATTCTAATAGCTTCAATTTGTCTTTTTTTTACTTTGTTATAAACTGCCGTTCTGCTAAGACCCAAAATTTGTGCAACTTCAGCAATTGAAAAATAAGCTTTTCCTTCCATTTCTACCCCCTTAAGATTTGGCTCGTTAATCTTATAATAACAAATGTTGACAATTGTTAAGATAACTATAAAGTTATTATATGCGTTATTTATAACTTTGTCAACAATTGTTTACTTAGAATAAAAGTTAACAATTGTCAACTAAAAGGTAACATACATTTGCCCAAATATCAAGGCATTTTACTAATACATTGGGAACAAAGGAGTTATGACATATGGTTAAATTACTGGGTTAGTAATTAGAATTATTAGTTTTCTCCTAACATAAAAATCAGCTGCCCGCCGGGAGCCGCAAAGCGGCGGAAAAGGATCAGCTGCATCGCTTCGTTAGATATATTCTATAATTTTTTATAAGGCCAGCCTGACCCTGTTATCCCTTATCCCTTGATAGACGGTGCCATTTGAGTGTTATGCCTTTTTCAAATTTAGAAGAATACTTGATAGCATCAACTGGGCAAACATTTAAACAACGCGCGCAACTAAAACAGTCCGCAGGCATTTTTTTACCTTCGACTCGGCCTTTTGCAGCCTCCAAAGGGCATTTTTCCACACAGGCGCCGCACTGGGTACACTTTTCATGATCGATTCTAATACGAAAAATGCTGAATGGTTCAATTACCCATGAGATGAATCCAAATGGACAAATAAGCTGGCAAAAAGGGCGATATGTAATAAATGCTCCGCCTAAAGCAATAATAATCGTCAACAAAATACTGAGGCTTTCAAAATCCAGATTAAATAGATTAAATGGATTAATATAGTGATAGACAATAAATCCTTTACGTCCTCCCAAAATACCGAACATGAGGAGTAACACGATAAAGAAAAGGCTTGCTCGGATTGTATTTGTCAAAATA
>JAGLUN010000036.1 GCA_023134705.1 Candidatus Omnitrophota bacterium
ATCTGCAACAAGTAGTGGAGGGCCTATGGCGGAATCCTTGTTACTTATCACTCAACCAGCGGGCAATACGGGAACGATACTCTGATAAAGCCTGAGTATCAACTTTTACTTCTTTAGGTTTATCTGCTCTTTTCACTCCCAGCGGCTCAGCAGCTGCAACATGAGCTTGAATTTCTACTTCTTTTTCTAAAACCTTCTTTTCTATCTGCTCTTCGCAAACTCTAGCTACTTCTTCAAAAGTAGTTATTCCTTTCATAACTTTTTCTCTGCCATCTTCCCAAAGGATTCTCATATTCATATCTTGAGCCTTCTTTTTCAAAGCTACGGTAGATGTACCCGCGTTAATCATCTCTCTCATTTCATCATTTATCATCATTAGTTCAAAAATTCCGCTTCGTCCTTTATAACCGGTACCTTTACATGCCGGACAGCCCTTTCCTCTATATACTATTAAATCCTTTTTGTCTTCTAAACCCCATTTCTTTAACACAGCTTTCGAAGGCCGGTATTCTTCTTTACATTCAGAACATACTACCCTTATTAAACGCTGAGCCATTACCCCAATTAAAGAAGCGGCGACCAGAAAATTTTCAACCCCCATATCCACAAGACGGACAATAGAGGAAGGAGCATCATTAGTGTGTAAGGTAGAAAAGACCAAATGTCCGGTTAAAGCAGCCTGGACTGCCATCCTTGCTGTCTCCAGGTCTCTTATCTCACCAACCATTATCACATCAGGATCCTGACGGAGAATCGCCCTTAATCCGTTCGAAAAAGTTATCCCTGCTTTAGGGTTAATCTGAACCTGCCTAATCAACCCTAAACGGTACTCTACGGGGTCTTCTAAAGTAATAATATTTCTATCCGGGGTATTTATCCTCATTAAAGCCGAATATAAAGTAGTAGTTTTACCACACCCTGTAGGACCTGTAGAAAGAATTATCCCGTAAGGCTTCGAAATCAACTCCTCATATTTTTTCAAATCTTCATAGGTGCTAAATCCCAATCGTTCAAGTCCGATAGTTACCGACGAAGTATCCAATAACCTTAAAACTACGTTTTCTCCATGAATAGTAGGTAAAGTTGATACACGAAAATCAATGATTTTATTCGCTAATTCTGTCTGAAAATGGCCGTCCTGGGGCGAACGTGACTCTGCTATATCCATACCAGCTAAAACCTTTATCCGGGAAATTATTGCCGATTCCCATTCCTTAGGAGGAGAAGGAATTTCATGTAAAACGCCATCTACACGGAATCTCAAACGAAGCATATCTTCCTCAGGTTCGACATGGATATCACTAGCCCCGTCTTTTATTGCCTGAGTAATAATTAAATCTACAATTTTTACAATGGAAGTGGTTTCGCTTAAAGCGCTGTCTTTATCTTTCACCCCTTTCAATTCCGCAAATAAATCTTTAGTCCCCTCTTTTTTATAAATTTGATTTAATACCCTTTCTATTTCCTCAGACTCGGATAAATAAACCTCTATGGGATAATTCGTAAGCAACTGTATCTGATCAATGAAAGAAATATTCGTGGGGTCATCTATAGAGATATGGATAATATTATCTTTTATGAATAAAGGAATGGACATAGTAGAACGCGCCAAATCTTCAGGATAAATTTTTATCAAATCCTCAGAGATATTAAAATTAGCCAGACTTTTATACTCCACCCCCATTTTCTTAGCGATAATCTTATAAAGAAATTCCTTTTCTAAAAGATGCATATCCAAGAGTATTTTTTCAAGAGGCCGTTTTAACTTCTTAGTCTCGTCCAAAGCTTTATCTAACTCTTCGATACTAATTAACTTACTTTCAATAAGAATATTCTTTAACTCTTCTTCGTTCATTTTATCCGTTTATAGTTCAAATAATTTAACCAACTTCTAACCATTTTTTTCTCTTCTCTGTTGCCGGAGATTTTTAAATATTTTTTATAATATTTCGTAGCCTTCTCCTTATTATTAAGGAAACTTTCGTATATAGCCCCTAAATTATAATAAGCATCTCCTGCATCCCGGGAATTTAAAGAAACAGCAGCTTCAAATTCTTTAGCCGCATTCAAATAATCTCTTTTCTTTAAGTACACTACCCCCAAATTATAATGAAGGGCATAATTTTCAGGGTAAAACATCAAAGCTTCTTTATATAAATTCAAAGCCTGGTCAATGTCCCCATTAAAATAGCTTTTTCCCGCTTCTTCTACGATAGTCTTGTCAACATATTGTACTTTTTCTTTGTCCGGAGTTTTCTTTATCCGGGGAATTCGAACTTTAATCTTTTGTCTCTTGCTCTTGCCATCACCTTCAGTTATTTTGTCTAATATGGCTTGGGCTTTTTTAAAAGCCTCATTCGCTTTTTGATACTCACCTTTGTCAATAAATTCCTTTCCTTTTAAATAGTATTCTCTGGAGAGATCGACGTCAGTTCCTTTGGACGTTTGCTCTTCCGCCCTTACCTGCGCGAACCCTATCGGAGAATTATTTCCAATAAGATATATTTTTTCTGACCGGATAAACAAGAAAAAGAATACGGCAATTAACAGCTTTACCGTTAAGATTTTAGTCTCCCTCAAAATACACCTCATTCTCCAGACTCTTCAACAGATTCTATTTCTACCATTACTTTTTTATCTTCCGCAGGGAACAAAGGCTTTTCCCCGATTTCAGAGCCCGTTTCAATTTCTTGTTCTGAATCGAACAAATTAGACATCGTACCAATGTATGCCTTAAACCGGGAATTAACCTCCTTCATCTTCAGAATCTTTTCCTTGAAAGAATTGAGCTCTTCTCCTTTATTCTTTAAGTTATCCATAAGCATAACATTCTCCAGTTTGATTTTCACTGTAGAATCTCTCAAAAGAGCTAATTCCTTAATCTGCATCTGCAGTTTAGCGGCTAATTCTAATATAGAGGCATCTTTTTCTTCCAAGGTTTCCTGAAGAATTAAAATGCGGCTTGCCCGCTTGACCATACCGCTTTCCAAGTTTTTTACCTTCTCTTTGATCAACTCATATTGAGTAACAACCGCCTGATAATCTTTTTCCAACTTATAGATTCTTTCCCTGGAAGATACGAGTTCTTTCTCTTTGCCGGATAATTTTTCCTTCGATAATACCATCGCTTCCGTTAATTCAACAATCTTTCCTTCTATCTTTTCTCTTTCCCGCTTAACCAGCTCATATTGAGCTGTAACCTCCCGGTAATTTTTTTCCGAATTAGCAATCTTTATTTTCGAAGATTTAAGTTTTCCATCCTGATCGCGTAATGCCTCCTTTAATTCAATTATTTTCTTGCCCAATCTATCTTTTTCCGTAACCGCCAAATCATTTGCTCTTTTTAAAACATTTGAAGAAGCAGCAAATTTATTTTTTTCTCTTGTAATAATACTTATGTTCTCTTTTAACGCCTGGATTTCACTACTCAACGAATTGGTTTTATTTCTATGTTCAAGAATCTTTGTTTCCAGTCTTTCTTTTTTAGAAACGTATTGCCCCTTCTCTCTTTCTAAAGCACTCAGCTGTCCGGTTAAATCCTTCATCGTCTGCTTACTCTGTTTTAACCGGGCAAGTAATTCTTTATTGTTTTTTCGCAAACCGATGAGTTGTTCAGAATACTTCTTGATTTTTCGGTCTTTATCTTTCTTCATCAAAAAATATTTATTCTTTTCTTTTTCTAAATAATTTATTTTGGCCAGAGACTCTTTAATTTCTTTTTTATATTCAGAAATTTTAATCATTAATTCTTTGTTTTGACTGACATCTGCTCCCATCTTTTGCTGCTGTCCCTGCGAATTAAGCTTCTCCATTTCTTTCGCTGAACGGTACTTTTCATTTTCAATCTTATACGCCTCTGCCATATCTTTCCAGGTTTCCAACTCCTTAGAAAAATACTTTACAGTTTTCTTTAATTTACCGGCCTTTTGAATTTTTGCTTCGAGTTCAGCTTTCTTATTAGCAAATTTGTCACGGTACAAAAATCCGTCTTTAATCATCTTCTCTGTCTCTATCTCCAAAGAATTCAATTCCGTATATATTTGATGTAAAAAAGGCTTTAATTCTTTCCTTTTCCGAGGAGCTAAGTCTATTCCATCCACCATAAACATTATATCCTTGATTTTTTCTTTTAGAGGGCCTAGAGGGTAACTATTTATTTTGAACCGGGATATATCCTCTTTCAATTGTTTATTTTGCCGGGTTAGTTTTTTATTATCGGCATGAAAATTCCTGTTGAGTACCGTTGTTTTGGAAAAAAGCCGGTTAACTTCTTTAAGTTTTGCAGAATAATTTTCTGATATTAAACGAAATAGCCGGGCCTGGTAAAATAAATTCAAAAAAATCATACCTGCCAAAACTATTATTACTCCTAAAATAAAAATAAATACGCCTTTTTTCATTTCAATAGAACTTTTCTTAAATCCATCTTGAACGGACGGGAAGGAGAGGTCGTTAGGGTACTTTCAAACGCGAGGAGTTCCTTCTCCTCTTGTTTAACAATACTCGCGGTAACGAAAATTAACAGGTCTGTTTTATCCTGGGGGTCTTCCTGGGTTCCACCGGTTTTATTTCTAAATACCCAACCGATCAAAGGGATATCTCCCAGAAAAGGTATTTTTTTAAAAACAGTACTTTCCTCAGTCTTTATCAATCCCCCGATAACCACAGTCTGCCCGTCTTTTATCTGAACTTCTGTTTCTACCTCGCGTGTGGCAGTAACCGGCCTTCTATTTAAATCTCCGGCTTCACCAATCCATTCCAAGATACTACTCACTACCGGTTTAAGTTTGAGTTTTATATATCCTGAAGGGCTCACGTGAGGAGTAACCTTTAAATTCACTCCCACATGATATTCCTCCCACCCGGTAATTTCCCAAGCTCCCTGATCATCATTATATGTATAAGTAGGTAAAGGGATTACTTTCCCTACGTTTATAGACGCTTCCTGGTTATCAAGAGTAACGATTCGGGGAGAAGCAACGAGACTGCTGTCTGTGCTCGTTTTTAAAAAATTAAAAACCCCCTGAACCTCAGTAAAATCTAATGTGGCGAAAGAAGTATTCACAGAATCGGTACTGTCAAATTTAAACTCAGAACTAAGAGAATAAGGAAAGGTAAAGCTATCATTTGCCAGACTAGAGGTAATCAGATTTTCCCATTCTATCCCCAATTTTTCTGTCACGGTTAAAGAAAGTTCTATAAACTTCGCCTCAATTAACACCTGAGGGGTTATCTTATCTAAAAGTGGAACCATATCCTCTATTTTTGAAATTACTCCGGGATTATCAGCAATGATTAAAGAATTAGAACGGGTATCAGCCTCAATCGTGCCTTCAGAGGAAAGAACCTTTCCTAAGGTATCTTTTAATTGGGAAGCATCAGCATTGTTTAAAGTAAAAATCTGTGTTTGCTTACCTTCTCTTTCCGCTTCTTCGGAAGTAGTCACTTTAATCACCCTGCCCTTCTTAGTATAAACAAATCCATTTATGGTAATGATGGAATCTAAAGCTTCCTCGATACTAAGATCCTGCAATTGAACCGTAATTAACCCTTCTACTGATTCGGAAAAAATAATATTTAAGCTGTATTGCTTGGAAAGCTGCCTTAATACGTCTTTTATGTCAACTTCTCTAAATTCAAGGTATTCTATAATTCTGGAGGTTCCCTTTTCATAAAGTATATTCTGAGCAAAGAGGTAAAAACTTACCCCAAAAATCATAAAAAACAGAAAACAAATAATTTTTTTCATCACTTGTATTATAGCTTGAAAAATGTATTAGTCAAAATACTCTTTCGTTTTGGGAATATGCTTTTTTTACTCTTCAGGTAAAACCAAATAGAAACTTTCAGTTCCTTTTTTTAAAAGTACTCTGTTTTTTTGAACCTCCATCACTTTATAATCGGCAATAATATCACCCAGAGAAACTATCTCATCATTTATAAAAGCATAACCGCGTTTACCTTCGCCTAGAGAAATCCCTTTTAAAACTAACATTGAGCTTTGGAGGATTTCCTTTTTCATAAGATGATAAAAGGGATCTATCCCCCATTTTAACATGGTCCGTTCTTTTTGTGCCACGGCATAATCCCCAGGTACAGGAGAACGAATCTTCCCCTCTTTAGGAGGTAAAACTAATGGTTCTACTTTAATTTCGCTTTTCTTAATTTCCGGTATACTTTTCCGGCGTGATTTTTTTGGTTTAAGACTAATTGCTATGACGATAAAAAGGGAAACTAACAATACTCCTGTCGCAATTAACTCTTTCTGCTGCTTAGTCATTTTTTTTAAAGTTATACGAGTTCAACGAGTACTTAAGTTCATCAAGTTGCTCAATCCTCTTTTAAAACTCGCATAATCCGTTAAATCCGGCAACTCGTGAAACTACTTTTTTATATCTTCCAGACCATATAACTGCTAAAAAGCACTCTTACAGTAACCCTCTTACTTTTCTTTTTTTTATCCCCTGATTTCCCTTGTTCTTTTATGTAGGCAAATCTTCTTTTAAGGGTTTCAGACTTCTCTATGAGTATACTCTCAATAGTAAAAATCGCAGGTAATTCTTCAATCATTCTAAAATATTCCGCCAGAGTTTTATACTCTGTTTTTAAAATCACTTCAACATAATTCTTACTTACACCTCTGGGAAGTTTTTCCTCTTTAAAAGATACTTTTTTTACCGGCTTTATAGAAATTATTTCTACTTTCAGTTCACTGCTTATTTTCGTTAAATCCCCGATAATAGCGGGCAATGCGTCTCCGGAAGTAGCTTTTTTCTCCAGCCCTTTCATCTTATTTTTAATCTCCTCGAATTTCTTATCAGGATTGGGATTTGCTCTTATTAAATCCCCCATTTTGTTTGATTCTTTTTCCAAAGTTTTATAGTCTTCTTGTTTCTTCTTCAATTTGATAAAAATGAAAGGAGTTGCCACAAAAAAATGCAAAAAGGATAAAATACCGGCATATATTCCGACGTGAATTATTACTTTAAAACTTTTACTTTTTCTAAAGTCCATTTCTCTCTAATAAAGCAGCAAGTAGAGAGGGGAGCTTTTAGATGTTTGATCCTAGATGCTAGATGCTCGATACTCGCTACTCTATTCTAATCTGCGTCTATATTATCTGCGACCATTTGCATTCAATTTGCGTTAACCGGAAAAATGCA
>JAGLUN010000037.1 GCA_023134705.1 Candidatus Omnitrophota bacterium
TAAGCTTATAAGTGGCTTCAAAGGCCTTTCCGGTATTGCTTAAGCTCGTAAAATCGATGGGATTAAGAGTACTTAGCAAATCCTTTTTCTTCCCTTTGCGCATAACACCAAATGACTTCGGTGGATGCATAACGCCTTCCTCATCTTTTCCGATATCCATTGTATGCCCCGCTTCAAACGGATGTGTAAACACTAGCTTAAGATTAATTTCCTTTCCTTTCTCTAACGCACTTTCTTCTGTGTAAATTGTCTGAAAATGCGCAAAAGCAGGACTGCTTAATGTCAAAATCACAGCTAATGACATTAGCGAAGTTAATATGCTTTTCTTCATTTTTACTCCCTCCTTCTTAATTGTTAGACATAGCTAACTTTTTGTTTAAAAAATTTTACTCAGTTATCTCATCCCCATCTATCTCAACCGCATGACCAGGCCCGGCATCAAAAATAACTTTGTAGGGCTTTTGCGGCTTAATAAAGGTAAATTCGCTATCCTCGTCCATTTTCCCCTTCAAAGGAATAGTCGTGCCATCTTTATCTTTAACGCTTATGACTTTACTGTTTTTATCCACCACTTTTATGTCTACTCCGGCAGCTGAAGATCCATCAGAAAATCCGCCTTCACAGGTTATTGTTTCATCGCCGTTATCGTAGCAAGAACAGAGCGGAGTATGGCACAAAGCCTGCGAGGTCAAAAAGAAACCCAGCCCCATACAGATTACCAATACACTCAATATTTTCCTCATAATTTCACCCCCTTCCTAGGCCAATTCTGGCTTTCTTTTGATGAAAGCCATTACTGTAGTAACAGCTATTGCTAAAATATAAAAGGCAACCATTGCCTGCAGTCCACTAAGGCCTAACAGATTCCCTCCGGTAAAAATAAGAACTACCATTATAAATCCAAGAACAATAGGATAAAGAGTAGCGAAAAACATCCACTTTAAACTTGCAGTCTCTAACTTAACCATCAAAAGAGTAGGAATGCATGGGGGATACATTGCCATAAACAATATTATCCCTAAGGCATGAAGAGGAGTCCATCCTGGTTCTTTCTCCTTTATTCTTTCCTCGAGTCTCACTTCTTTATCCTCTGGCGATGATTGATAAATACTCCCCAACGTGGCTACGCTACTTTCCTTGGCCGCAAAAGAACTCAAAAGAGCAATATTTACCCGCCAATTGAATCCTGCGAACTTAGTAACCGGCTCCAAGAAATGGCCTGTTTTTCCTAAATAACTTAATGTGATAGTTTCTTCCCTTCTCTCTCTGCGAAATTTCTTCCTTGTTTTAGATAGCTTCTTGTAGGCTTTCTCAACCCTTGCAGCATCCTTGTCTACTATCTTTTTTCCTTCGAGCTCGTATTTACCCCTTTTTACAATCTTAAAGAATTCAGGTTTTTTATTATAAAATTTTTGATCAATAGCTTCTTTTGTTTGTTTTGTTTTGGCGCCCATTTTGGCCTTTTTATACTCATCCCAATATGTTGTAAACTCCATCAATTGAGCTCCGGCCACAAGCTTGGTATATGAATTATTATCCCCTATCTTTTCATGAAAAGTCTGAATTGCCTGGCTTGATTGAATTTCATAATAGGCAGATCTCTCCTTGTTTAAACCCGGATAGCTGATAAGAACATAAACGATAGCGGCGACAATAATAACCACACTTATAATCTTTTTGACAAAAAGCCATACTCGTTCAATACACCGATGCATAACACCGCTGAATGTAGGTAAGTGATAAGCAGGCATCTCTAAGATAAAAGGCGCACTCTCTTTCTTCCTAAGCACTGTAAGGTTTAAAATTTTAGCTACAGCCAGAGCTATAATAATAGTAATTGTGCTGATAAAAAACATCATAAGAGCTTTTTGCCGGGCAAAAAACATCCCAATAAGAAGCACATATAAAGGAATCTTTGCCATACAGTTCATAAGAGGTACGATTAAAATGGTCGCCATTCTGGCTTTCTCATCTTTTATGCCTCGGCATGCCATAACCCCTGGTATTGCGCATCCGCCCACACATACCCCCCCTAAAATAAGAGGCAAAACAGAATGTCCATGAAGACCGAAATATCTAAAAACCCTGTCCAATATAAAGGCCATTCTTGCCATATAACCTGTATCTTCGAGAATGGCTATCAAAGCAAATAAAATTACAAAAATGGGCACATAGTTTAATACTGCTATAACTCCGTCAATGACCCCTAAGGGCATGGCACGCAAAATAGGGTCATAAACAAAACCTTCAGAAGGAAGCATTGAAGCAACAAAATTTCTAAATGCTGCTAACAAAGGCCATGTATACTCAGTCAACTTATACCCATGGACTATGGCCAGCTGATACATACCGTATATTGTCGTTGCCAGAATAACCGGACCAAAGAATCTGTTACAAACAACTTTATCAATCCTGTCAGTTAAGGTCGTGGGTATTACCTTGACTCGTTTGACACAATTTTCTACGATTTTGCCAGCAGCTTGATAGCGCTGTTGGGCAATGAGTTTTTCAGGGGCTTTCTTATGTTCTCCAATAAAATATTCTCTTTCTTGTTCAACCTTGCTTAAAATATCCTCTCCTCTCTGGGATTGTTGCCGTACCAATCTCTGGACTTCACTATCATTTTCCATTAGTCTCACAGCAAGCCATCGGCTGGAATAATGTTCCATAAGCCGTGGATCCTGTGATAACTCTTCCTCCAATGACTTAAGAACTGACTCCAGGGTTTCTCCATAATTAAGGCGAATAGGGGTAAAGTTCTGTTTATTTTTATAGGTAGAATGAATGGTCTGACGGAGCTCATCCTTACCCCTACTTTTATTCCCTACTGTAGGCGCTACGGGTATGCCGAGCTGCCGGGAAAGTTCTTCCGTATTAATTTCAAAGCCACGTCTTTTGGCTACATCTACCATGTTCAAATCAAGCACTAAAGGTAGCCCCATTTCAATAAGCTGAAATGTCAGATAAAGATTTCTCTCCAAATTGGAGGCATCTACTATATCGACTACTACTTCAGGCCTCTCAAGAAGAAGAAAATCTCTGGCAATACGTTCTTCTTGCGTATAAGAAGTAAGACTATACGTCCCAGGTAAGTCAACTACTACTACCTTATCTCCATTTGAACGAAAAGAGCCAATCTTCTTCTCAACTGTTACACCAGGATAATTAGCCACATGTTGCCTGGCTCCAGTAAGAAGATTAAAGATGGTGGACTTGCCTGAATTGGGCTGGCCTGCCACTGCAACCAAAATCTCACGAGCTTTTTCGTTCATAACAAAACTACCTCAACAGCCTTTGTCTCAGCGTGGCGTAAGCTTAAAAAATACCCCTTCATAAAAATTTCAATTGGATCTACTAAAGGGGCATTACGGATTACCTTTATCCGTACTTCAGGAACAAATCCCATATCAAGCATACGTTGCCCTAAGGCACCTTCCGCATGTACATCAACGACACTACATTCCTGGCCAGGCTTTACTTCATCTAAAGTCATTATCTCTTACCCACTTCTAGTTATTCCTAAAGAAACCATGATTTTTTGGGCTACCCCTTGCCCAATTGCTAGGCGAGTTTCTTTAAAAGCAATAAGAAACGGCCCAGGGGCACCCTGTTTAAGCACTTCAATCTCTATGCCTACATCCAATCCCATACCAAACAGATGCTCTCTTACACCTCTTCCGCCAATAATAGAAACAATCCTTACTTTACTGCCGGGAGAAACTACAGTAAGTGGTATAATTGATGTATCCAGATCAAGCTCCAGTTTATTTGATATATTGAATTATGTTAGATGCTTCTAACTTTCAAAATAAAAAAATTTTACTTTACTGTTTAACCCTCTGTTTTATCTGCCTCACTTTACACCTTAAACGCTTACCGGTCTTAAAATAATGGTCGAAGCTTTTTAGCCAATCAGGCCTATCGTGATCAGGACAGGTTTTTACAAATTCTATAAACTTTGTTAACTTCTGGAAAGTTTGCGGACTTATAGTATGTTCCATCTTACAGGCATCTTCTGCGGCTATTTTTGAATCAATCTTTAAAACCGTAACAAGAAACTTGATTAACATATCATGTCGCGCCTGAACGCTTTGAGCTAACTTTTCTCCATCTTCCGTAAGGTCTACATAACCATATCTTTCATGAATAACAAATCCATTCTTAGAAAGAGTATTCAAAGCAGCAGTAACGCTAGGTGTTTTTACTTTCATTAAGCGGCTGATATCTCTAACTCGTGCTACACTTTTTTCCCTTTTAAGAAGGGCAATAACCTCCAGATAATCTTCCATATTCGAACTTAATTTCTTACTTTTTTCCATACCTGCTTTTACTCTTAACGGGTTAAGTTTTAGAAGCCCCTCTATTTATTAGACAAGCCTAACAAACTTTTGTTTCTTTGTCAAGTATTTTTTAATATTATTCTTTCTGCTGTCAGGCAGAAATTAACAGCAGAGGGAAGGATATTGCGTTCTACTTATTAATATAAATAAGCGTTCAAGACATACTGCTGGACCATCCGGTGGGTATTAAAAAAGGAAGCATTAATCGCTATAGAATGACGCATTATATTAATCCAATTCTGACGATTATTATAAAACGCGGGAAGAATTATTTTCTCTAACTTCTCATATAAAGAATTAGCATCTCTCTCATCAGAACTATCCGCATCTTCAGCCGCTCCGATTGCCCAGCCGCTAAGGCCTTCCATGCAGCCTTCAATCCACCAGCCGTCCAGAATACTTAAAGAAGGGATACCGTTATGCGCGGCCTTCATCCCGGAAGTTCCTGAAGCCTCTTTAGGTTTTCGGGGAGTATTAAGCCATAGGTCAACGCCGGAAATAAGCATTTTAGCCAATTCCATATCGTAATTCTCCAGGTAAACTATTTTGATATCCTGATCAAACTGATTAGATAAAGAAATTATCTTTTTTATCAGTTCTTTACCAGGCCAATCATGGGGATGCGCTTTCCCCGAAAAAATCAATTGAATCCCGCCGGTATTCCGGGAAAGATTTCTTAACCTGTCAATATCAAAAAAGATTAAATCCGCCCGTTTATACGCTGTAGCCCTCCGGGCGAATCCAATAGTTAAAGTATCATAATCCATCCCGGCATTTTGCTTATTATTCACATAATCTATAAGTATTTTTTTTGCTTCCTGATGAGCATTCCAGACTTCATCCCTGGGAATACTTAAAGCATAGCGTAAACTAAAAGGATCATTTCGCCAAGTGGGGATATGTTCGTCATAAAGTTTTTTAAAACTCTCACCTACCCAGGTAGATGAATGAATCCCGTTGGTTATCGAAGAGATATCATATCCGGGGAACATCTCCCGGGAAACTTTTCCGTGTTCTTTCGCAACCCCATTCACATAATGGCTTAAATTCAAAGCAAGAAAGGTCATATTCAGGTTATCTTCACCACCGATATTTTTCAGGAAATCTATCGGAATAAATTCCCCTAAAATCTCTCTTACCAAATCATAAGAAAATTGATCGTGTCCCGCGGGCACGGGAGTATGGGTAGTAAAAACACACATCCTCCTTACTCCCTCGATATCCCATGCCGGATCTTCTTCTTTCTTCCTCTGTTTTAGGAGCTCTACCCCTAATAAACTCGCGTGGCCTTCATTCATATGATACCTGCTAAGGCGATAGAACCCTAGCTCTTTCAACATTCTTACCCCGCCGATTCCCAAAACAATCTCCTGACAAAATCTATATTTCGAATCTCCACCGTAAAGAGAATGAGTAAGGCTCCGGTCATACTCGCTATTCTCTTCGATATCGGTATCTAAAAAAATTACCGGCACCCGGTATCCGGTTATTCCAAAAACATCATATTCCCAGGCCTGGATAAAAACAGTCCGGTTTTCTATGGTCACAGTTACTTTCTTTTTGAAAAGCTTTAGAAGCTTTTTAGGATTCCATTCATAAGGCAGCTCTACCTGCATCCCTTGCTCATCTAATTTTTGATAAAAGTACCCTTTTTTGTAAAGAAGAGATACTGCTACTAAAGGTACATTTAAATCAGCGCAGGACTTTACTGTATCCCCGGCTAAAATTCCTAATCCCCCGCTGTAAGTACGAATTTTAGGATGAATTCCTATCTCCATAGAAAAATAAGCGATGCTTCTTCGTTTTTTCTGTATCCTCGGAGCGAGAATTTTATTTTTATCGAAATCCATCTTTATCTCCTAAATTAAATCAGTTTTTTAACAAGTTCCCTGCATTGAACTTTATCCAGGCAAACTAATTAACTCCGGGAAAGTTTATTCCTGACCAATTCACTCACTTTTTTAGCATCAACCCGTACCCCTGCTTCCGCCAGAACTTCCTTCATTACCTTTCCCATATCCTTCATGGACGTAGCCCCGGCCTTAGATATCCCCCGGTCAACGGCATCGGATAATTCATCCTCGGTTAAAAGCTTCGGCAAATATTCTTCCAAAACAGCTAACTCCTTTTCCGTATTTTCCAGAAGCTCAAACCTCTCCGAAGAAATAATACTTTGTTTAGTTTCCTCCAGACGTTTCTTCTGCTTTTTAAGAACCGACAGGACTTCATTGTCGTCAAGTTTATCTTTTCTTAAATTAATGGCCGAATTCTTAAGCTCGGCTCTTATAAAACTTAAGAATCCGGCTCTCTGTTTATTTTTGCCTTTAAACGCCTCTAAATAATCTTTGTAAACCCTTTCCTCTAACATGAAACCTCTCTTTATTTCAGGCGGTATTGTCAAAAATTTTTGCTGAACATCTCCATATTTTCTTTACGTACAAAGCGTTTTATTAAAAAAGTTTCCCTTCCCACCCAAACTCTTTAAAATAGATAATATTTTTATAAGGAGGCCGGGAAATCAGAAAATTTTTTCGTATATTTCTGTTTAAACACGGGAAAATATATAAAAAACATTTTTTGCTCTTTTCCTGTGTTCATCTGTGTTCATCTGTGGTTCTATATTCCTCTTTTTTTTAACCAACATAATCCGCCTAATTATGTTTTAGCTTGCTACTACTAAGTTATCAACCCAATTGGTGCGAGGGAGGGGACTTGAACCCCTACGATATCGCTACCGTTAGCCCCTCAAGCTAGTGCGTCTGCCAATTCCGCCACCC
>JAGLUN010000038.1 GCA_023134705.1 Candidatus Omnitrophota bacterium
CACTGAAAAATTCCTAAAAGTTGTCGCGAAGCGATTTTCTTGAATGCATTTTTCCGGTTAACTTTTTTAATTTCATGTCTAAAACTTTTTCCATTATTTCGTTAGGGTGTTTCCGTAACACTTACGACTCAGAACTTATAGCCGATGAATTTATTAAAAAGGGATATGTTTTAGACAAAGAGGCTGAAAAATTAGAAACAATCATTATTAATACCTGTGCCTTTATAAATAGTGCCAAGGAGGAATCGATAGGAGCGATAAAAGACGCTTTGGAATTAAAAAGAAAAGGCAGGATAAAAAAAGTTTTGGTAAGAGGATGTTTGGTAACCCGCTATCAACAAGAGTTGTCTACCTCTTTTCCCGGCGTAGATGGTTGGGAAGGCGTTTTATCTTTTTCCTGTTTTTTCAACTTTGGGGGGCGAAAGAAAGATAGGGTTTCCCATGTGGAATTCTTGAAGATTTCCGAAGGGTGTTCAAACCGGTGCAGTTATTGCGCTATCCCTTTGATAAAAGGGCCGCTTAAAAGTAAACATGAAGACGCTGTATTAAAAGAGGTGGAATTTCTAGACCGGAAAGGAGTAAAAGAGCTTAATATCATCGGCCAGGATATAACTGCTTGGGGAAAAGATATTTATGCCGGCAAAGATTTAGTTTTTATTCTGAAGAAGATTTTAAGGCGGGCAAAAAACATCCGTTGGTTCAGGCTTCTTTATACGCATCCTAAAAATTTCACTGATTCTTTGATTGATTTAATCTCCCGGGAAAAAAGATTATGTAAATATATTGATTTGCCAATTCAGCATGTAAATGATAGAATTCTGAAACTGATGAATAGAGGGATAACCAGAAGAGAAATGGTTAATCTCATAAAAAAAGTCAGAAAAAAAATTCCCGGTTCTTTTATAAGGACATCGGTTATCGTCGGATTTCCTTCCGAGACGGAGGAAGAGTTTACCGAATTGCTGGAGTTTGTCCGGGAAATAAAATTCGAGAGGTTAGGAGTATTCATCTATTCCCGGGAAGACAGGACGCCTGCTTACGGTTTTCCCTCACAAATTCATCATAAAACTAAAGAACGAAGATACAGAGAATTAATGGAGGTCCAAAAAGAAATTTCTTTAGAAGTAAATAAAAGATTTTTGGGGAAGCAGGTAGAGGTTTTGTTGGATGAAAAGCAATCAGATATGTATATCGGGCGTACTCAGTTCAGCTGTTATGATATTGACGGCATAGTTTATCTTCCTTGTGGAATGAGGGCCCAAGGAGTTTCATTAACAAAAAGCCAGAGTCGTCTTCGAAAGACGACTCCAAAACTAAAGGATTTAAAGGTGGGAAAGTTTTATAAAACAACTATAATAGATGCTTACGAATATGATCTGGTGGGAGTATGAATTTACCGAACAAACTTACTTCTTTAAGGATTATCCTTTGTTTCTTATGTGTAGGGTTAACCCTAAGGAATACATTTTTTTCTTTGAGCTGGGCCCTCTTTGTGTTTCTCCTCGCTTCTTTTACGGATTATCTTGATGGATTTATAGCGCGCAAGAGAAAACTTACTTCTGACCTGGGCAAACTTTTAGATCCCATTGCCGATAAAATATTGATTATCGGCGTTTTTCTTTCGTTTTTAGAATTAGGGGTTATAAATGTCTGGATGGTAGTGGTAATTATGTTGCGAGAGTTCATTGTTACCGGTCTTAGGTTGCTAGTTTTAAATAAAGGTTTAGTCCTGGAAGCAAAAAGATTCGGCAAACATAAAACTCTTTCCCAAGTGCTGGGCATTCTGGGTATTTATTCCGTCCTTATTTTGGCCAAAAGAATTCCCGGCAACGATGTTATTAATTTTTCTTATAATTATGTCATTCCGATAGTTATGTGGTATATATTAATCGTTACCTTTTTTTCTGGAGTTTATTATTTATGGGCAAACCGAAAATTAATAAAAACTTTTTAAACCGGGATTTGCCGGTATTAATTCTTTCTACTCTTTTTGGAGTGGGATATGTGCCCGCGTTGGCGGGAACAGCCGGTTCGGTTGTGGGAGTAATTTTTCTTTTCTTTTTTAAAAGTGATTTATCGTTTTTTGTGTTTACTTTGCTTGTTTTATTTATTTCTTTCCCTCTTTCTACCCGGAGCGAAAAAATATTTGGCGAAAAAGATTGTAAGAAAATAGTAATTGATGATTTTGCCGGAATGCTTATTAGTTTAATATTTTTGCCGAAAACTACAGGGTTTGTAATCTCCGCTTTTATTCTTTTCCGGATATTTGATTTTTTTAAAATTTATCCCGCCAATAAAATAGAGAAGTTAAGAGGAGGTATAGGAATTGTAGGCGATGATTTAGTGGCGGGCGTTTATACAAGTTTAATCCTCCAAATAGCCAAACTATTCCTAACTTGACATCTACCTTCACGGGTTCCACAGACATCTTAATTCCAATTTAACCTATGTTTTTATTTTTATATATTTCATCAAACTGTCGTTGCAGGGGCCAGGCCTGCCTGGCCCTTTAATTATTATTTAATTCGTTGATTTGTTTGGTGACGGTGGATTTGTATGAACCGATTATTATGGATAAATTATTTGGTTTTATATATTTGGTAAAGGGCCGGGCAGGCCCGGCCCCTGCAGCGACGTTGATTATTCCAAGCGGGGTTTGAAATCGGTTAAATCGATGGTTTCTTAAGCCTTGCCTTAAATATTTCTTCATATTCCGGTCCTTTAGATGTTAAAGTGCTTTTGAAAAGGACAATCTCTTTAATGGGGAATATCTTGTTTAATTCTATCGCTTTAATCTTTTCCAGGATACAACCAATATTCTTTTTACTTTTTAAACGGGCAAGAGTTATGTGAGATTTAAATCTATTCTCTTTCTTAAAGCCTAAAGCCCGCAAATTGTTTTCTAAGAAGGAGGCAATTTGTTTTAGAAAGTCCTCTTTGTCGGTAGCGATAAAAAATACCCGGGGGTTTCTTTCTGTAGGGAAAAAGCCAAAACTTTTTAAGTAAATTTTTAAGGAAGAAAATTCATCCGCTGTTTTTACTATAATTTGTTCGACTTTTAACAAAGTATTCTCTTGGATTTCTCCTAAGAATTTAAGAGTAATATGGGTATTAAAGGGGTTAACCCATTTAGCATCAATGGCGCAAGTTTTTATTTCAGCCTGGATTTTTTCTAAAAGCTCTTTTATCTCCGGAGAGAGGGGGAAAGCGATGAATGTTCTCATTTTATATTATTTAACACAAATTCTATTAAGGCATAACTTGCTTTTTTCCTTACTGTGTCTCTTTCGCCTTGAAGTTTTTTCTTCTGGCTAATAACGCTATCCTTTTTTGCTAATCCCATAAACACGATCCCTTTCATGTTTTTTTCCGCTTTGGGGCCGGCAAAGCCTACTATAGAGGCGCCGAAATCAGTATTTAATCGGGCTTTTACTCCTTTGGCCAGGATTTTCGCGATTTCTTCAGATACTCCCTGGGTGGAATTAAGCTTTTTTAGGGGGAGCTTAAATAATTTATGCTTTGCCTCTAATGAGTAAACTACGGTTCCCAGCTTGAATGCCTTAGAACTTCCGGGGATTTTAGTGAAAAGGTAAGAGACATACCCCCCGGTTAAGGATTCAGCCACGGCAATAGTCTGCCCTCTTTTTTTAAGTAAAGATATTAATTCGTTCAGATTCTTATTTCCCGGCATAGAATATAAGGGATTACTTAAAGATTATATGAAACAGCATATTGAAATTTGTAGAAATAATTAGAAATTTATTGTCTGCCATAGGCTCCTCCAAAGCGGATCCGCCTGTAGGCGGAAGATTCGCCTCTGGCGAAAAATATATCGTTTAACAACACATTTCTACTTATTTCTATATATTTCGCGAAGCATATTTCCATTCTCAATTTTTCCGCCTCCGGCGAACCCGCCTTGGGCGGGCGATCTTTGTGCCTTGGTAGCTAATTTATTCTCTTTATATTCTACCAGATAAAGGAGGTTTTTAAGCCCAAATTTTTCTTTATTTTTCCTTCATTTATGTTAGGATAAGCTTTCTTCAATAGCGAATAATTATGGCAAAATATACCCTTCAGGTAAAGAATTTAACAGTAAAAGTTGGGTCCCAAACGATTTTAGATAAGATAAATCTGAAGATTGAGGAACATTCTACGATGATTCTTTTCGGACCAAACGGCAGCGGAAAATCTACGCTTATCAAAGTAATTATGGGAATTAGCGGTTACGATATCGCGGAAGGGGATATTATTTTTGAAGGCGAAAGTATAAAAGATTTATCTATTGAGGAAAGAGCTGAAAGAGGGATAGGCATTATGTTCCAGTATCCCCCTAAGATAAGAGGAGTGAAATTAGAGCAGATCGCTCAATTTTTGACTAAAGAAGAAGAAAGAATAAGAGCTTTATCTGCTCATCTGAATTTAGATAAGATTTTACATCGTGACCTTAATGTCGATTTCTCCGGCGGGGAGATGAAACGTTCGGAACTCTTCCAGCTTATTTTACAGAAACCAGGGTTCTTTCTTTTAGACGAACCGGAGTCAGGAGTAGATATGGAAAATATATCTTTGATGGGGAGGATGCTAAAAGCGTTTTTGAAGGAAGAAAAGCCTGCGTGTTTAATTATTACTCATACAGGATATATTCTGGATTATATCGAGGCAAAAAATGCGTGTGTAATGATTGATGGTTGTCTTTTCTGTTTAGGGCACCCCCGGGAGATTTTTGAAAGTATAAAGAAATTTGGTTATGAAAAATGTAAGGAATGCCAACGTGAGATATAAAAACCTGGATGATAAAGAATTAGAGATTTTAGCCGGTGTAGGTTTAGATAAGGATGAAAAAGAACGGACAGCCACATTCTTGCAGAGTGATGATGAGGTGTTGTTTCATAAAAGTTTAAACCCGGGAATAGAGATATTTCCTATCGAAGAGGCGTTAAGGAAATATCCCTGGGTAAAAGAATATTATGGGAAGTCTTTCCAGCTTCAGGGTAAAGACTATCCCGAAGATACACAAGGAGGTTATTTTATCTGGGTGAAAAAAGACGTCCATGCTTTTTTTCCCATACAAGCCTGTCTTTTCTTAAAGAGGAAGAGTTTTTCTCAGAGAGTGCATAATTTAATTATTGCTGAGGAAGGTTCTAAAGTTCACATCATTGCCGGTTGCGCGTCTTCTTATACTTCGGGCGAGAGTCACCATTTGGGAATTTCTGAATTTTTTGTTAAAAAAGGTGCCTATGTTAATTTTACAATGATTCATTCATGGAAGGAAGATGTTGATGCTGAGCCTAAAAGCATTGCCTTGGTAGAAGAGCAAGCTATGTTTTTATCTAACTATATTTGTCTTAAGCCGGTACGCAAAATTGTTATGTATCCTACGGCTGTTCTTTTAGGCGATGGTTCTAAAGCAAGGTTTAACTCCTTGCTTTTAGCTCATCCCGGTTCTTCTCAGGATATAGGCTCAAGAGTTATATTTAAAGCGAGAAATACTTCGGCAGAAATTATTTCCCGGGCAGTAAGTTTAGGCGGGAATATTATTGCTCGCGGGCATCTAAAAGCAGAAAGTCCTAAAGTTAAAGCTCATCTGGAATGCCGGGGTCTTATGTTGAATCCCGAAGGTTTAATCCACGCTATCCCCGAACTGGAAACTTTTTATCAGGATGTGGATATATCCCATGAAGCAGCTATCGGTACAATCAGTAAAGACGAAATCGAATATTTAGCTTCGCGGGGTTTAACTAAGGATGAGGCAACCGGAGTAATTGTTCGCGGCTTCATGGATACGGAGATTTTGAATTTATCTCAAGTGCTGAAGAACGAAATTGATAAGCTTACTGTAGAGACTCTTAAGAAAGGCCTCTGAAATACAAGTAATTGCGGGTAGGAATAGAGTAGAGAGAAGAAAACATCAAGTAGCGAGAAACGGGTATCCAGCATCTAGGATCGAGCGTCTAAATGTTTCTCTCTTTACTCGCTACTTTTCGAATACTATGTTAAAAACTCCTTTTTACGAAAAATCTTTAGAATATAAGCCAAAAATTGTGGATTTCTATGGCTGGGCTTTGCCTTTAGATTACGGAAGTGTTTTAAGGGAAGCTAAGCTAACAAGAGAAGCTTGCGCTTTATTTGATGTGTCTCATATGGGAAGGTTGATAATTAAAGGCAAAAAAAGAGAAGAGTTCCTTCAGGAACTTAGCTCAAACGATATTTCTAAGCTTAAAGAAGGTAAGCTTCAGTATAATCTTTTTATTACTCCCGAAGGGACAATCCTTGATGATTTTATGGTTTACAATTTAGGAGATATGTTTTTATGTGTTGTTAACGCTTCTAATAGAGATAAAGATTTAACCTGGCTGCAGAAACATAACCGGCAGGGAGTAGATATTATTGATGAGACAGAACAATCTTCGCTTCTTTCGCTGCAAGGGCCAAAAGCTGTCAAGCTAATGGAAACTATTTTGGAAGAATCTCTGGAAGATTTAAAATACATGACTTTTATAAGAAGAACGATAAAAAACATATTTTGTGTTATTTCCCGTTCCGGATATACCGGGGAAGATGGGTTTGAAATATATTTTGCTAAAGAAAACGGACCGATTCTTTGGGATATGATTCTAGAAAAAGGCAAACCGTTTAATTTAACCTTAGTGGGATTGGGAGCGAGAGATGTTTTAAGAATAGAAGCGGCATACCCGCTTTACGGAAACGAGATTAACGAGACAACGAATCCCTTGGAAGCATCCTTAGGCTGGGTAGTAAAAATGAAAGAAAAAGATTTCATAGGTAAAGAGAGTATATCGAGGGTTTTAAAAGAAGGGATAAGCAGAAAAAGAGTGGGTTTTATTATGGAAGAAAGAAGTTTCGCTCGTAAAGGGTATCTTATTTATGCCCGGGGACAAGAAAATGATATTATCGGAGAAGTTACCAGCGGAACCTATTCTCCGGCTTTGGATAAGTTCATTGGCATGGCTTATGTTAATATGGATTTTGCCAAGCCGGGAACCTCTATTAATATAAAAATAAGAAATAAATTGTATTTAGCCCGAGTAAAAAGTTTCCCTTTCATAAAAACGGAAGTGAAAAAGTAATATGACAAGAAATATAAAAAAACCACAGAGGTCACAGGGGGAATAAATAGTGAATTATAGATGCTTGAAAACCGAAAATACTGAGGGAAAATGAAAAGATAGGGGTATGGAAAAAAAGAGGGATATCAAACCACAGATGAACACAGATGCACCCTGTTAGATAATAACATTTTTTAACCTATCTAACAGGGTGAACACAGAAAAAGATTTTTTTATAAAGAACTAACAGGAGAGATTATAAGCTCCTCATATAATGTTCATAATACATTGGGATGTGGATTATTGGAGAAAGTGTACGAAAATTCACTTGCATGGAATTAGAACTAAGAAAAAAGAAAATTTTGCCACAAAAAGAGTTTAATTATAAATTTTGCCAAACCGAAGCTGCAGTATGAAAGATTAGTAGTTTAAAGCTGTGTGTACTTGTACCTGTGTTAATCTGTGGTTAAAAAAAAGAGGGATATCAAACCACAGATGAACACAGATGAATACAGAAAAAAGGCAAAAAATGTTTTTTATTTTAAAAAGTTTGGATAAGGATGGAAGTTATAAAATTACAATTTGTGAGCTCAACAGTATAAACAGGCTAAAAGATGGGATAAAACGGTTAATAATTTAGAGAACACAGAGGGGGAGTAAAAATATTTCTTTGTAACCCTTTAATTATAAACAGCCTCTGTGGTCTCTGTGGTTTGAGTTTTTGACAATACCTATTATAAAATGAGGAGGAATAATGACTAAATTAATGTTTGCCAAAAGTCATGAGTGGGCAAAAATAGAGGGGGATGTGGCTACTATAGGTATAACTGATTATGCCCAGGGAGAGTTAGGAGATATCGTCTTTGTGGAGTTGCCTAAGGTAGGTGAAAAACTATCGCAATTTGTTCGTTTCGGCACTATTGAGTCCACAAAGACAGCCGGTGAAGTTAATTCGCCTTTAAGTGGTGAAGTAATTGAAATAAATAATGATTTGATAAATAACCCTCAATGGCTGAATGAAGATGCATATGGTACAGGGTGGATGATTAAAATAAAAATAGAGGATAGGGCTCAAATAGATAATCTTTTAGATGAAAGCGCCTATAAAGTGTTTAGTAGATAAATAAAACCAACAATGCGATTTAAGATAAGAGTTGGTTTTATTTACTCAAGCACTCGTAGAACTCGTTACCCGGAAAAATGCATTCAAGAAAATCGCTTCGCGACAACTTTTAAGAATTTTTC
>JAGLUN010000039.1 GCA_023134705.1 Candidatus Omnitrophota bacterium
TTTGGAGTCGACCCGTGCGAAGCCTCCCCGTCAGGGTAGTGCGAAGCCTGCCCGTCAGGGCATACAGGCCCCTAGAAATCGCGTCGCGATTTCAGGGATTTGGTCCCGGGGATCTTTTAAGATTCCTCGGGACAAATAATGCTAAATGCATTATTTGGGTTAACTGATAACTTTATTATATGCCTTACATAGCTAATACTCCTGTTCAAATAGAAGAGATGTTAAAGACTCTCGGTTTTTCTTCCCCTGAGGAGTTATTTTCTAATCTCCCTTCATCTATTAAGATAAACGGTAAGGTATCTATCCCTTCGGGGTTAAGCGAGGCGGAAGTCCGGAAAGTAATAAAAGCGATTGCTAAAAAGAACAAGCCGCTTTCTGAATTTAATTCTTTTCTGGGAGCAGGCGTATATTATCATTATTTACCTTCGGCGTTAAAGTATTTATTTTCACGTCCGGAATTCTATACTGCATATACTCCTTATCAGCCGGAATGTTCTCAAGGAAGTTTACAGGCAATTTTTGAGTATCAAACTTATATCTGTCTTTTAACCGGGATGGATATAACTAACGCTTCTTTTTATGATGGGGCTAGCGCTGTTGCTGAAGCAATCCTTATGTCTTTGCGGATAGGAAAAAAGAAGAAAATTTTAGTATCCCGGACTATGCATCCGGAATACCAACAGACTATTAAAACCTATCTTAGAAGATTTGGTTTTCTTATTCGGGAGATTCCATCTGATAACCAAGGGTTTTTGGATTTAGATATTTTAAAACAGGAGTTGGATGATAAAGTCGTTTCACTCTCTATCCAGAGTCCTAACTTTTTCGGGTTAATTGAGGATATCGAGGAAATTAGTAAGCTGTTAAGAGAAAGAGGCATCCTTTTCATTCAGGTGACTAATCCTGTTTCTTTAGCTCTTTTGAAAGAACCGTCAAAGTTAGGGGTGGATATTGTTTGTGGTGATGGCCAGCCTTTAGGAGGGACTCTTAGTTTGGGAGGGCCCGGTTTTGGGTTTCTGGCGACTAAGAAAGATTTTTTGAGACAGCTTCCCGGAAGGATTGTAGGTAAAACTAAAGACAGAGAAGGTAAAGACGGTTTTTGTTTGACTCTTCAGACCCGGGAGCAGCATATAAGAAGAGAAAAGGCCACAAGTAATATCTGTTCTAATCATTCCCTTAATACTATCGGAGCGGCTATTTATTTATCTTTATTAGGTAAAGAAGGTTTGAAAAAGGTTGCTTTATACTCTTTGAATTTAACGCGTTATCTTCACAGGCGGATGAAAGAAATAGACGCGATTAAGGTGCCTTTTTCAGAACGATTTTTTAATGAGTTTGTCTGGCGCATAGATAATGCGGATAGGATTATAAAGAAACTTCATAAAAAAAATATTATCGCGGGCTTTGCTTTAAAAAGATTTTATCCGGAATTTAGAAATCACATTTTAAGCTGCTGTACCGAAATTAAAACTAAGGAAGAGATAGATGTTTTTATCCGGGTTCTGAAAGGGATAATAAGCGCTTAACCCAAATAATGCAGTTGGCATTATTTGCCCGAATACCCTGACGGGTAGGCTTCGCACTCCCCTATCGGGGAGGTTTCACACTACCCTGACGGGTAGGCTTCGCACTCCCCTATCGGGGAGGCTCCGCACGGGCCGGCCCCGAATTTTCCTTTGGAAAATTTGGCTTGTGCCCGCTTGGATAAAAGGTCGGGGTAACCGGGGAAAATGCCATGTATTTTTTTGTGCGACTGCCTTTTGTCCTAATTATTTGTCTTCCCGGATATTATAATCTTTTCCGCCGGAGGCGGATCCTTCGGAACGCCGACGCAAAGGCATTTTGCCGGTTAATAAAAATATTAAAAGTTTGATTTCTCTGATGAAAGAAAAAGTAATTTTTGAAAAGTCTGCCCCTGGCCGTAAAACCGATTATTTGAGAAAGCCGGAGATATTTATAGAAGAAGCTGATAAGCTTTTACCCGGGAAATTTTTAAGACAGGATTTAAATCTTCCCTCTCTGGGAGAGCTTGATGTTGTAAGGCATTATACGAATCTTTCCCGGTTGAATTATTGTGTGGATACTCATTTTTATCCTTTGGGATCGTGCACAATGAAATATAATCCCAAAGTTTCCGAAGATATGGCTAATATAGAAGAATTTTTTAATCTTCATCCTTATCAAAACGAAGAGAATTTACAGGGAGCCTTAGAGATAATTTATAATTTGGAAAAGCTCCTTTGTGAAATTACCGGGATGTCAAGATTTACTTTTCAGCCCAGTGCCGGTGCTCATGGCGAGTTAACCGGGATGCTTATGATCGGCGCTTATCATAGGCTAAAAAGAGAAAAAAGATACAAAGTGATTGTTGCTGATTCGGCTCACGGGACAAATCCGGCTACCGCGAGTATGTGTAAATATGACGTTGTGGTAGTAGAAAGTGACAAGGATGGGCTTGTTTCTGTAGATAAGTTGATCAAAGTCATGGATACGGATGTGGTAGGTATAATGCTTACTTGTCCTAATACTTTAGGCTTATTTGAGGAAAGAGTCCTTGATATAAGCGAGATTGTGCATAAGAAAGGCGGTTTACTTTACTATGATGGCGCAAATTTTAACCCCCTTCTGGGAGTAACCAACCCATTTCTCATGGGATTTGATGTTGTTCATCTTAATTTGCATAAAACTTTTGCTACTCCTCACGGGAGTGGCGGCCCAGGAGTAGGAGCTGTGGGCGTGAGAGAAAATTTAATTCCCTTTATGCCGGTTCCTTTAGTGGATAAGAAAAAAGATAAGTTTTATTTGAATTATAAATTGAAGCATTCTATAGGGAGGGTACGTTCTTTTTACGGTAATTTTTTGGTTTTGATAAAGGCTTACGTCTATGTTTTAAGATTAGGACGGGAGGGATTATTACGGATTGCCCAGAATGCGGTTTTAAACGCTAACTATATCCGGGAGGCATTAAAAGAAACTTATGATGTTGCTTATAACAAAATATGCATGCATGAAGTTGTTTTTTCCTGTGTAAAACAAAAAAATAAAGGTGCTTCGGCTTTGGATATTGCTAAGAGATTAATCGATTACGGAATACATCCGCCCACGATATATTTTCCTTTAATTATCAAAGAAGCCTTGATGGTTGAACCCACAGAGACTGAGAGTAAAGAAACCCTGGATTATTTTATCCGGGTAATGAAAAAGCTGAATGAAGAGATTGATAGTAACCTTCAAATTTTGAAGGATGCACCTCAAACTACCCCGGTAAAGAGGCTAGATGAGGTAAAAGCTTCTCGTCAGCCTGTTTTGAAATGGCAAAAGAATGGCAGTTGATTTTGGATGATGACCATTGCGGTTATTATAATATGGCTTGCGATGAGGTGATTTTTAATTCCTATTGCCGCGATAGAATCCCTACTTTAAGAATTTATGGCTGGCAGGATCCTTTTGTTACTTTAGGGTATTTTCAGAAGACGGAGCAGGTTTTAGATTCGCAATCAGCGCTAAAGCAAGATATCCATTTTACAAGAAGAATAACCGGCGGTTCGGCAATTCTTCATTACGCGGAAATAACTTATAGTTTAAGTTTAGCTGTAGAGGATTTGAACCTGCCTAAGTCACCTAAAGCTTCATTCGGTATTTTAACTTCTTTTATTTTGAATTTCTATAAAAATCTGGGACTGGAATCCTGTTTTGCTAAAGACGTTTACCCTTTGAGGATAGGAAGATACGGAAATTTCTGTTTTTCCTCTTGCGAAGAGTTTGACATATTAATCAACGATAGAAAGATCGGCGGCAACGCTCAGAAACGGAAAAAAAATTTTATTTTTCAACAAGGAAGTATCCCTTTAAGGATAGATTTTGATCTGATAAGAAAAGTAATCAAAGGTACCCCTGAAGATTTAGAGAAAAAAACCCAAGGTTTAATTTCTCTTAGAGGAAACCCGCGGCTGGAAGGGATCAAAAATAGTTTAGCCGCTTCTTTTAAAGAAACTTTTAATATAGAATTCGTTTCTAGAAATTTTTATAATGAAGAATTGGAATCTATTGAGTACCTTATTAGAAATAAATATAAGCTGGATAGTTGGAAATTCCGGGTAACGCGTAACGCGTAACAAAAGATAGCCCGCCCAAGGCGGGCTATCTTTTGAACTCTGAGGTCCATTTATGAAAAAACCCTCTTGGTTAAATAAGAAACTAGATTTATCTTTAAGCCGGAATCTAAAAACGCTTCTTAAAGGATTGAATCTTCACAGCGTTTGTGAAGAAGCTCTTTGTCCCAATATTTCTGAATGTTTTGGGAAAGGAGTGGCTGCTTTTATGATTTTGGGGAATATATGTACTCGCGACTGCAAATTTTGTGGAGTAAGAAAAGGTATCCCCGCAGGGGTTGACCTGGCTGAACCAGGAAGAGTAAAAGAAGCGGTTAAACGGCTGAGATTAGAATACGTAGTGATTACCAGCCCTACAAGAGATGATTTAGAAGACGCCGGGGCAAACATTTTTTGTCTTACCGTAAAAGAATTAAAGACTTTAGGCTCTGTTAAGAAAATAGAAATACTTATTCCCGACTTTCTTGGCAGGAAAGGTTTGTTAGAAAAAGTTCTAAAAAGTTCGCCCAACGTGGTTGCTCATAACTTAGAGACAGTACCTTCGATATATTCTTTAATAAGAAGTAAGGCTTATTATGAACGCTCCTTAAAAATTTTAAAATTTATAAAGGAAATAAACCCAGGTATTTATACTAAATCGGCGATTATGCTGGGGTTGGGAGAAAAAGATTTTGAAGTCAGAGACGTTTTGAGGGATTTAATAGAGGTTGACTGTGATTTTTTAAGTATCGGACAGTATTTGCCTCCTTCTAAATCTTCCTGGCCTTTAAAAAAATGTGTTTCCCCGGAGGAATTTAAACAGTGGCAGGATTTGGCTTTAAAAATGGGATTTAGGAAAGTTCTTTCTGCTCCCTATGTAAGGAGTTCGTATTTAGCGCATACTTATTTTAACCCATAGATATAGAGCGCGGTTTTGGTTATTATCGAAGTTGTTTCAAATATAATTTGTTTAGTGAATTCCGATATTTTTCTTGAGAGTTTTTGGAAGAAGTGATAAAATTCTCTAGTAGACAGGAGAGAAGTATTAATAAGGTTGCCGGATTTTAGAAAACATTTTTAAAAGGTAGAATATGAATAAAAAAATATTAGTAGTAGATGATGAAGTTGATGTCGTAACGTTAATAAAATTCACTTTAGAAACTAATGGGTTTGAAGTTATAACGGCCTATGACGGTGAGCAAGCATTGATAAAAGCTCAAGAATGTGTTCCGGATTTGATTCTTCTGGATGTACTAATGCCTAAAATGTTCGGTAATGAAGTGTTGCTTGAATTGAAAAAAAAGCCTAATACTGCTAAAGCACCGGTTATTTTTTTAACTAATATCCCGGCTATGTTCTTAGTGGAAAAAGAAGAGGAAGGTTTGCAGCGGGACGCCCAAGGCAATATTTTTTTATCTAAGTGTTGCAGCGAGGAAGAATTATTGTCAACAATAGAGAAAGTTCTTGATATAGAGAAGAATCCTGAGAAAGAGAGTTAGCCTTCCGCAGATTTATTCCCACCCTTTTTATCGAACCGATAAAAACTATGTCTGCGTTTAGGAAATTCAAAGTTAATAATAGAAATAAGTAGGAGTAAATTGGAGAAGCAGCAAATTTTTATAAATTTCGACGTATTTTCCGCCGGAGGCGGATC